>DATING010000200.1:0-5815 GCA_035474555.1 Longimicrobium sp.
AAGGGGTTGCTGGATGACATCTTTACGCGCAAGCGGCTGGCGCCGGATGCATCCCTGTATCTCCACCTGCCGACCCGCACGGACCCGTCGCTGGCGCCCCCCGGACATGAGTCGATGTACGTGCTCTCCCCCGTGCCCAACAACCGCGCGGGGATCGACTGGTCGCGCGAGTCGGAGCCGTACTTCCAGCGCATCCTGGAGATGCTGGACCGGCGCGTGCTGCCGGGGATCACGCAGACCGTGACGACGCCGTCGTTCCTGACGCCCAACGAGTTCGAGCACGACCTGCGCTCCGTGGATGGTGCCGCGTTCGGGCTGGAGCCGCGGTTGACGCAGAGCGCCTACTTTCGCTACCACAACCGCTCGGACGACGTGGCGGGATTGTACTTCGTGGGCGCGGGCACGCACCCGGGCGGCGGCGTGCCGGGGGTGCTGAGCTCGGCCAAGGTGCTGGAGCGCGTGGTGCCGCGCCCCGCGCAGCGCGCGCCGCTGCCGACCCCGGCCGGCTCGGTGCGATGACGTACCTCCAGTTCCACCTGGTCTTCATCCTGCCGCCGCTGCTGCTCCTGGTCCTGACGTCGCGCGGCGCGCTGGCCCGGCTGGGGCCGCGGGCCATCCCGTCCCTCCTGGGCGTGCTGCTGATCGCGCTGGTCTACACGACGCCGTGGGACAGCGAGCTCATCCGCCGCGGCGTGTGGGGGTACGGCCCGGAGCGGGTGATCGGCACCATCGGGCTGATCCCCATCGAAGAGTACATGTTCTTCATCCTCCAGCCGCTCCTCGCCGGCCTCTGGTTCTACCGCTTGGTGCCTTCGGGACTCTCCAATGCGCCGCGGCCGTCCGCGGCCTTCCGCTGGGGCGGCACGGCGGTCTACGCGGCGCTGGCGATCATCGGCGTGCTGCTGTTGCAGCGGCGCGAGGGGACGTACATGGGGATGATCCTGGCCTGGGCCGCGCCCGTGCTGGCCGCGCAGTGGGCGCTCACGGCGGGGCGCATCTCCGCGGCGCGCCGGGAGTTCGCGCTGGGGATCGCCGTGCCCACGCTGTACCTGTGGGTGGCGGACGCGATCGCCATCCGCCTGGGCATCTGGCACATCTCCGAGACCCAGACGCTGGGCGTGAAGTTCGGCTGGCTGCCGCTGGAGGAGGCGACCTTCTTCCTGGCCACGACGCTCCTCTGCGTGCAGGGGCTGATGCTGTTCCTCTTCCCCGCGCGAAAGACCGTGCCGCACGCCGCCCCCGCCGCGGCGACGAGCCGATGAAGCCGGTGACCTTCCGAACCCCGGGCGCCCCCTCCGGGCTCGTAAACCTCGCCCACCCCTCCCCCGAAGTTGGGGGAGGGGTCGACCGCGTTGCGAGGAACGAGCAAAAAGCGGTCGGGGGAGAGGGCCCGCCGCGCAGCGGCGGGAACGTGCGCAGGGGCCAGCCATGAAGCGCACGACGGACTGCGACGTCGCCATCGTGGGCGCCGGGCACAACGCGCTGATCTCGGGCGCGTACCTGGCGCAGGCGGGCTACCGCGTGCGCGTGTTCGAGCGGCGCCACATCGCTGGCGGGGCCGTTGCGACGGAGGAGATCGTCCCCGGCTACCGGTTCGACTGGGGCGGCAGCGCGCACATCCTCATCCGCACCACGCCTATCGTGCAGGAGCTGGGGCTGGAGCGGTACGGGCTGGAGTACCTGGAGCTGGATCCGCTCTTCTTCGCACCGTACGAGGACGGCACCGCGCTCTTCTTCCACCGCGACGCGGACCGGACGGCGGACGGCATCGAGCGGCTGTGGCCCGGCGAGGGCGACGCGTACCGCCGCTTCCTGGACGACTGGACGCCGTTCGCGCGCGCCGTGAAGGACGCCTTCCTGAGCGTGCCCAGCCCGTGGGAGCTGGGGAAGAAGTTCGTCTTCGGCAAGGCCGTGCAGGGGGACTGGAAGCGGGCGCTGCGCACCATCCTGAGCCCGTACGGCGAGGTGGTGGACCACTACTTCCGCGAGGAGAAGCTCAAGACGCCCATGGTGTGGATGGCCGCGCAGAGCGGTCCCCCGCCCCACGAGCCGCTGACCGCGCCCTTCCTGCTCTGGCACCCGCTCTACCACGAGGGCGGCATCGCGCGCCCCCGCGGCGGCAGCGGAATGCTGACGCAGGCGCTGGCCCGCTGCATCGAGGCGCACGGCGGCTCCGTGCACGTGGGCGCGCCCGTGGAGCGGATCGTCATCGAGGGCGGCCGGGCGATCGGCATCGAGACGCGCGACGGCGGATGCACGGCGCGGGCGGTGCTCAGCGGCGCGCACGTGCAGGAGACGCTGGGCCGCCTGCTGCCGGACGCGCACCGGCCGGAGGGCGTGGGGCGGATGCGCGTGGGCAACGGCTTCGGCGCCGTGCTGCGGCTGGCGCTGCGCGAACCTGTCTCGTACACCGCGTCACCGGGGCGGGAGGCGCGCGTGGGCCTGCAGCTGCTGTGCCGCGACCGCAAGCAGATCGGCGACGCCTACGCGGATTTCCTGCGCGGCGACCCCGCGAGCGATCCGCCCATCGTGGCCATGACCTTCAGCGCGGTGGATGATTCACTGGCGCCGCCGGGGGGCGAGGTGCTGTGGCTGTGGGCGCAGTACTACCCGTACGAGATGTCGGGCGGCAAGGACTGGGACACGATCTCGGACGCTGTGGCGGACCGCATCCTGGACACGTTCGAGAAATACGCGCCCGGGACGCGCGACAAGGTGGTGGGGCGGATGTTCCAGCATCCGCTGGCGCTGGAGCGCGAGCTGGGGCTGCCGCGCGGCAACGTGATGCACCTGGAGATGAGCCTGGACCAGATGTTCGGGCTGCGGCCCATGGCCGGGATGGCGAACTACAAGTCGCACCTCAAGGGGCTGTATCTCACCGGCGCCAGCACGCACCCCGGCGGCGGCATCATGGGCGCGTCGGGCCGCAACGCCGCGCGGGTGCTGCTGAAGGACTTGGAGAAGCGGAAGGTGTAGAAGCTGTTTCCCGCTCCACTGTTATCCTGCAAGAACGAGTTCCTCAGAATCACGCCCTGGAAGCGGCTGCATCTGACCAATCCCCAGAAGATGGTAGACATTGTGCCCCGGATTATCGGTCTGGCCACCCCGTCGCGCGGATGATGTGCGAATCAAATCCGCCGCACCAAGCGCGACGATGGCCCGAGGAATATCATTCTGCAAGACACCTGTGAGTTCCCGAATCTTTGGGTACGATGCGCGTGCGTAGGTTGATCGGCGTTCGCATCGTTCTAAGAAGTACAAGTACATCTTCAAGGCAGCTAAGCTCACCGGATTTCTCGATGGAAATGCGTGGAGCGCTCCACTGATTCTGATGTACTCGGCCGGAAGACGGACCCACGCACCGGGCTTCGATGTGAATCCAACCAATTCGTAGATATTTCCACCTGGGGAGCGGGTCGTCTGAATCCACGGCTCCAGAAACTCCAGAGCAGGTCCGATCATTGCCCGCGCTACACCAGTCCTTTCCTCCAGTTCGTTGAAGGTCAGCCGGGCTCGGCCAAAGCCGGGCCCTTCGTCATCAGATCTGATCTCAGAAGCAACTGCGATGTACAGTTTGAGCGCCGTAATCGAGGTGCCAAGCAACCCTCCTCCCTTGAACAAGGTTAAATCGCCACTTCGGATCCACTGCGCTGGCATTCTGATGAAGCTGTAATCCCTTCTTCTCACCGGGACCTCCTTGCAAGTGCCTTCATTGCCACAGCCAGAGCCGCAAGTGCGACAACAATAAGGCCGGCCTGCAGGAGAAAGGCTTGTGCGGCGGGGGGAAGGGCGGCCACCCGCTCCGTGCTTTCGGCGATGGTGGTGGGGTTCATCGTTCGACCTTGCGTTCGGGTTGATGCGCTGCTCAAAACCTTCGACGCAAAGTTTAACGCCCCTCTGGGCGTGCATCTAGGACGCGTATTTCCCCCGTATGCGGCTAGCAGAATAGAAATCCTTTCCCTACATGGCTTTAACGATATATAGCTGTAGGTCGTGCGGCTACTATACACCACCTCCTCATGAACTACCCTCGGAGATTGACTCTGGCTCGGGACCTCCCAACTCCCCGATCCGCCGCTCCAGGAACCGCCGCTCCGGCTCCTGCTTCGCCAGCTCCAACGCCCGCTCGTACGCCGCGCGCGCATCGGCCGTGCGGCCCAGGCGGCGGCACAGGTCGGCGCGGGCGGAGTGCGCGAGGTGGTAGTCGCGCAGCTCGCCGCGCTCCAGCAGCGCATCCACCCGCGCCAATCCCGCCGCGGGCCCGTCCCGCATGGCCACGGCCGCCGCGCGGTTCAGCTCCACCACGGGCGAGGGATCGGCGCGCAGCAGCACGTCGTACAGGCCCACGATCTGGGCCCAGTCCGTCTCCTCGGCCGTCCGCGCCTCCGCGTGGACGGCCGCGATGGCGGCCTGCAGCGTGTACGGCCCGAAGCGACGCGACCGAAGCGCCCGCTCCACGAGCGCGCATCCCTCCGCGATCATCGCCTGGTCCCACAGCGCGCGGTGCTGGTCCGCCAGCAGCACCAGCTCCCCGTCCGCCGACGTGCGGGCGGCGCGCCGGGACCCGTGCAGCAGCATCAGCGCGAGCAGCCCGAACACCTCCGGCTCCGGCAGCAGCTCCGCCAGCAGCCGCCCCAGCCGGATCGCCTCGCCAGAGAGGTCCGCGCGGGTAAGCGACGCGCCGGACGAGGCGGAGTATCCCTCGTTGAAGACGAGGTAGACCACGTGCAGCACCACATCCAGCCGCTCCGGCAGGTCCGCCAGTGAGGGCACCTCGTAGGGGATGCGCGCCGCGCGGATCTTGGCCTTGGCGCGCACGATCCGCTGGGCCAGCGTGGGCGCGCCGGTCAAAAAGGCGCGCGCGATCTCCTCCGTCGTCAGTCCGCACACCTCGCGCAGCGTCAGCGCGATCTGCGCGTCCGCCGACAGCGCGGGGTGGCAACAGGTAAAGACGAGCCGCAGCCGGTCGTCCTCCACCCCGTCGTCGTCGATCTCCACCGGCTCCGTCGCGGCGGCGTACATCTGCTCCGCGACGTCCGCCTGGCGCGCGTCGAAGCGGGCGCGGCGGCGGATGGCATCGATTGCCTTGAAGCGCCCCGTGGAGACGAGCCACGACCGGGGATTGGCCGGCACGCCGTCGCGCGGCCACTTCTCCAGCGCCGCCGCGAACGCATCGTGCAGCGCCTCCTCCGCCCGGTCGAAGTCCCCCAGCAGGCGGATGAGCGTCGCCAGCACGCGGCGCGATTCGGCGCGGTAGACGGCATCCACCACCTGCCGCGCGTGCGCCGCCGCGTCCCCGTCCATCCTCCTACGCCTGCCCGAAGTCCACCACCGGCCGCACCTCGATGCAGCCGGTGCGCGCGGCCGGGATGCGGGACGCCACCTGCACCGCATCCGCCATGTCGCGCGCCTCGATCAGGTAGAACCCACCCAGCTGCTCCTTGGTCTCGGCGAAGGGGCCGTCCGTGGTGGAGAGCTTGCCGTTGCGGATGCGGACGGTGACCGCCGACGCCACCGGCTCCAGCGCCTCGCTGACGACGTGGTGGCCGCTGGCCGCGATGCTCTCGCCCGCCCCCAGGCACTCGGCCAGGTAGGCACCGGATTCGGACGGGGGCATCGCGCCCCAGTCCCGCTCCTCGTCATAGATCAGGCACAGGTACTTCATCGTGGCTCCGTCTGGCTGGGTGGAATCGGACGGACGGGAACGCGGCGGGCCCAGCGCGGATCCACCCCGCACCGGGCCCGCGGCGCCGGCCGGGCTACATCATCTCGCTGAAGTCGACGATCGGCCGCACCTCCACGCTGCCGATGCGCA
>DATING010000201.1:0-5000 GCA_035474555.1 Longimicrobium sp.
ATCGTCATAGGGCACGCCGTTCACGGCCGTGACCACGCCCCCGACATAGGCCCGGTTGCCCACGATCGTAAAGCAGACGACGTCGGCTTCAAAGGTGTTTTGATCGCCCCACTCCTGCCGGATGGTGAACGTGCCGCTGACGGTTCCATCCGTCGACTTCCGAGCGTGGATCACCATCCTGCGAAGTCCCTCCGGGGCATCGATGTCGGCATTTCCGTTGATCGACTGCACGACACCGTTCGACCCGGGAGCAGCGGACAGGCGCACCTCCCCGGGAATGGCGGGCAGCTCCGGGTGGTCGGCACAGCCGGCGATCGCAAGCACGCCGGCCGCCAGTGCGATGAAACGAGATCTCATGATTGTGCTCCTCGATGAGGAATGAATGCGCGCCATGCACCTGCACGACGCAATACAAAAATGATCCGCTCGGGTGTAATGCCGAGCCCCACGAGTGTAGGTCTGGCTATTCGCACTGTCAACGAAAAAGGTAAATCGCACGGACGCACTTCGATGCGCGTCCTGTCGGACGGCCGGGCCAAGGGAATCGGAGGGCACGAGGGCCAGAAAGCAGCAAGACGATGCGCCCGCACCCGCCGCGCAGCCCGCCTACGATGTCGTCGAGCGCGAAAAGGCCCGCTGGTGGGAGGTGCGCGCATGCCGCAGGACGAGCGGGTGTGCGTGACGGTCTACAAGCGCGGCGCGGTAGAGGTCGTACGCCGATCGGCGGCCTGACCGAGCGCCGAGCGCGGCAGCCGTGGCGAACTGCGCCGCGGCTGCTGCGCCGTTGTACCCTGGAATCCCGCTTTGCTCCAGTCCCGCGTAGCCAGGAACCTGGCCGATTGCATCGAGGCGCTTGCGTGCTTGCGGGAATCCGGGTCTACTTGGAGGCTCGTTGGGCCGACACACGCGCCCTACCCCTCCGTGATTCCATTGAGGTGCCGATGCCCAGCGTCATGGTCCGACTGGTCGCGGATGCAGCCCTCGTCGCCATCCTGCTGTTCGTCTCGGCCGGGACGATTGCCTGGTGGCGTGCCTGGGTGCTGCTGGCGGTGCTGCTGCTCGTACGGATTGTTGGTGCGCACGCCGTCTACCGCGTCAATCCCGGTCTCCTGCGCGACCGCGCCAAGCTGCCGGTTCACAAGGACCAGCCCCTGGCGGACCGGTTCCTTTTGCTGGGGGTGTTGGCGACGGGGTTCCTGGGACTCGCCGTCGTTGCCGGACTCGAGGCGTTCCGTTGGCGTTTGCTGCCCCGGCCGGCGCCGCTGGTTGCCGGCCTTGGTCTCGCGCTGTTCGCACTCGGGTGGAGCATCAAGAGCCTTGCGCTCCGGGCGAACGCGTTCGCGGTCGCCGTCGTCCGTCTGCAGAGCGAGCGGGCGCACGCCGTTGCGGATTCGGGGGTGTACGGCGTCGTTCGTCACCCGTTCTACGCAGCGGATCCGTTGATCCTCGTGGGCCTGGGCCTGTGGCTGGAGTCGTACGTCGCGGCGCTGGCCGCGGTGATCCCGGTCACCCTCATGGTGATCCGACTGCGGCTGGAGGAGCGCTTTCTCCTGCGCGAACTGCCGGGCTACGCCGAGTACGCGCAGCGCGTGCGGCATCGCCTGATCCCAGGTCTCTGGTAGTGCGTCAAGCGCGAGAAGGACCGCCGGTGGGAGGTGCGCGATCCGCGGGGAGGTGGTGTGCGTAACGGTCTACAAGCGTGGCGCGGTCGAGGTGGTACGCCGGCTCGCGGCGTGACCGAGAGAGGATCGCAGCAGCCGCGGCAAGTCTGCCGTGGCTGCTGCGCCGTTTGCGCCTGAGATTCGCAGGAAGCTCTCCGCGATTTGATCAGGGATCGATGATGAGCTGCGTGCATCCGCAGTCCACCCCGGTGACGTCCGAGTTGCACACGCCGGCCCAGCCGGGCCCAAACGTCTCTCTGCAGTAGCCATTGCATACCGCCGCCTCGGCTCTCGAGCATATCCCCATGCCGCGCGCCAGCTCCGGTGACGCGAACGCCTGCCCCGCCCCAAAGCCGAGTCCGGCCACCACCAGCCCGCCAAAGATTCCCCGCGACACGTTCCGAGTCGAATTACGCATGGACCACTCCTGGCTAGTTGTCGGCGAAAGGCTACGAACGATCTCGTACCCCTTGCATGAATTTCATTTTACGACGCTTTGCATAAACGATCAATGACCGGAGGATCGCACTCGCGGAACGTTGCGCGCCATCGTCAAGTTGGAGGTACACCCGATCGCTCGCCCGACTGGGCGAGCAACCCGCCTGCGCCTTCCGATCCGGCGCGACGACCGGCTGGAGGAGCGCTTTCTCCTGCGCGAACTGCCGGGCTACGCCGCGTACGCGGAGCGCGTGCGGCATCGGCTGATCCCGGGTCTCTGGTAGTGCGTCAAGCGCGAGAAGGACCGCCGGTGGGAGGTGCGCGATCCGCGGGGAGGTGGTGTGCGTAACGGTCTACAAGCGCGACGCGGCCGAGGGGGTACGCCGGCTGGCCTCGCCCCCAGATGTGGTTTTGCGCCAGCGTGACCCCCGACCGCAGCGGCTCACGCCTTCGGCGGCGCCGGGTCGTCGGGCGGGACGAACATGGCGAGGAAGGCGGTCTCCTTCGGTGTGAGCGACCCCAGCCCCTGCGCGTTGATCTTGTCGAGGATGCGGTTGATCTCCTCGCGGTTCACCTCGTGCACCGACGCGAGGTCGATGGCCTTGTAGCCGGCCACGCGCCGCACGGCGTCGGGCGGGGCGGCGGTGGCCCGGCGCTGGAACGCCGTGCGCTTGCGGTCCAGCCAGCGCAGGTACAGGAACGCGCCCAGGTAGCCGCCGAGGTGCGCGAAGTGCGCGACGCCGCCCCCCGCGCCGCCAAAGCCGCTCCACAGCGTGAACAGCGTGGTGAAGATCACCAGCACCCGGGCCGGCACCGGCAGGACCCCCCACAGGAAGATCTTCTCGTCCGGCCAGAACCAGGCGAACGCCAGCATCACGCCGAATACGCCGCCCGAGGCGCCGATGATCGGCGAGCTGAACGAGAAGATCACCGACAGCAGCGCGCCGGTGATGCCGCTCAGAAAGTACAGGATCGCGAACGGGCGCGAGCGGATGCGGTCCTCCACGCGCGGCCCGAAAAAGAAGAGCGCGAGCATGTTGAACAGCAGGTGCATCACGTCGCCGTGCAGGAACATGTACGTCACAACGGCCCACGGGCGCACGAGCGCCAGCGCCGGCACGAAGACGAAGGCGTTCGCGAGTCCTGGCAGCGTCAGCTGCAGGACGAACGCGGCGACGTTGGCGATGAGCAGTGCGCGGACGACGGGTGTCACGGATGTGGTTTCCGGGGCATGGATTCTGGCTTCCGCAACGAAGATAGCCTGGCGGCGCGCCACGGCGCGAGGTTGCCGCGCGAGTGGTGCGCCGACGCGCAGCGTGAGCCAGGGACAGGCAAGCAGCCGTGGCGAAATTCGCCACGGCTGCCGCAGAGTGTTCGGGCGCAATCGGATGCCTGGGAGGAGACTCGGCTCGCGCGAGCCCAGGCGCGAGAAGGACCGCTGGTGGAGGTGCGCGGTCCGCGGGACGAAGTGGCGGGCGTCGCGGTCCACATCCGCGGCGCGGCCCAGGTGGGTACGCCGGCTCGCGGCGTGGCCCACGCGCGACCTGCAGCAGCCGTAGCGATGTCAGCCGCGGCGGCTGCGAGCCCGTGCGGGACTGGACGTGGCGGAGCGGATCTGGAACCGCGAGGGCATTCGGATCACCGCCTGCGCACCCCGGCTACGCCGGCACGAGCTGGTAGTCCGCCGGCATCTTCTCCAGGGTGGCAATGCTGATGTGCGGCCAGACGGCACGCCCGGGGAACTCATCCTCGCGGGGATTGAAAAAGTGCAGCATGACCACCTGCGAGTATTGCAGCCGCAACTTCCGCTTCCCCGTTGCATCCTTCTCTTTCAGCTCCTGGATCCAGAACGTCGACTTCATGCTGACCGGCTCGGCCTCTCGAACGGAGAACGGGACGTTCCTGATCCCGGCGCTCTTCCGATCCGTGTCCACCGTCAACGTCGTCGTTCGATGGATGTTCACGCCCTGGTTCGCGAAACGGAGAATCTGGTTCATGTCTGCCGGACTGAATCCAGGGAAGCCCGGCACACCCACCACGTTCCCCATGAACGGGTTCTTGATGTAATGCCTGTACGGCTCGAGATACGGGTCGGGATTGGCGGCATCCCGGAAGTCGTAGTCCGGGGTAAGAACGTCCTCGAAGCGGCCCGATGGCAGCCCACTGATCGGGGGAATGGGCGGCATGCCCTTGTGAACGGCTGACGTGCCAAGGGCAAGAACGGAGTTTCCGTGCGGAATCGATGCAAGCCGTGCGACATCGAGCTCCACCTCCGTCACCTTGTCACCGATGATCTGGTCCTCCTTGGACCTGCGGTTCTTCTCGTACAGCCACAAGCCGGGCTCATGGTGAATCGGCAATCCCGCCGCGCCCGCGAGTCCATCACTGGCCGGCCGGTCTTCCGCCACGACCTGGGCGATCTTCTGCTGGTAATCGAGTGTGACGACGAACTGGTCGGAATCGGACGTGCCGGGCCGTAGCAGACCCCGATTGGGAACGTCATCGTCAACGAAGGTGAATCGAAGCTCTTCATCGTACTGGTTCATCAGCACCCGGAACTTGAATCCCGCGGGAGGCGGCGGAGCCTTCTGAAAGGGCAGGGCAATCATGTTCCACCCGGTGCCCCGTCCCACCCAGACGCCCAGCAGTTGTTCGAGCGGCCCCAGATCCGGCAGCGGCGGCGCGCTGCGATTGCTCACCTTTTCCAGGTGGGTGGGCTGCGGGGGAACCACCTCCGCGAACTTGCGCGTCCTGCGGTCGGAATGATCGCCGTGCGTCATGATGATTTCCCTTCTGCAATTGAGCGGGGAACGAGCATCGACACCTATGCCGCGAGCGACCCGATCGCGTGCAAGCCCCTGGATAGGTGGGGTGGCAAACGCCTCCCATCCCCAGTATAGG
>DATING010000202.1:0-4536 GCA_035474555.1 Longimicrobium sp.
GTTCAGGTGGTTCACGGTGCGCGCCAGCTCCTCCACCCGCACCCGGTCGCGGCGCAGCTCGCGCACCTCGGACCGCAGCCCCGGCACCCGCGCCGCCTGCCCCGCCAGCCACAGCCACGACCCCGCCATCACCAGCACCAGGAACGCGGCGGTGGCGCCCAGCACGAGCATCACCTTCAGGCGCCGGTACGACACCTCGAAGGAGCGGGTGCTGGCAGCATCGCGCCCGTAAGGGATCACGATGAAGGTCATCTCGCGTTCGTCGCGCGCCATCAACAAAAGTGCGTTAGTGCGGGAGTGCGTCAGTGCGGGAGTGGGCCCGTGCGGGGCGGAATCCACTTCCGCACTCACGCACTGACGCACTCACGCACTTTTCTATCGGTTTTCTTCGGGCCCCAGCAGCAGGTCGGTGACCCGCTGAAAGTCGTCCCCGTTGAAGAACGGGATCTCGATGCGGCCGCTCTGCCCCGGCTGCACGCGGATGCGCACCTGCGTGCCGAACATCCGCTGCAGGTCGGACTCCAGCCGGCGCAGGTGCGCGTCGCCAGCGGTGGGCGCTTCGGCCGTGGCGGCGGCGCTGGACTTGGGCGGACGGCGGTCGCGGACGCGCTCCTCCACCGCGCGGACGGTCATCCCCGTGGCGGCGGCCGTGCGGGCCAGGTCCGCGATCTCGCGCTCGTCCTCCAGCCCCAGCAGCGCGCGGGCGTGGCCCATGGTCAGCTCGCCGCGGCTCAGCAGCCCCTGCACGGAGGCGGGGAGGGAGAGCAGGCGCAGCAGGTTGGCCACGGTAGACCGCTCGCGCCCCACGCTCTCGGCCACCTCGGCCTGCGTGAAGTTGAACTCGTCCATCAGCCGGCGGTACGCGGCCGCCTCTTCCAGCGGGGAAAGGTCCGCGCGCTGCACGTTTTCCACGATGGCCAGCACGAGCATGGCGCGGTCGTCCAGCTCGCGGACCACGACGGGCACCTCGGCCCAGCCCAGCCGCCGCACGGCCCGCCAGCGCCGCTCGCCCGCCACCAGCTCCCACTCCGCCCCGTCCGGCGCACCCGCCTGCGCGCGGCGGACCACGAGCGGCTGCAGCAGCCCGTTCTGGCGGATGGATTCCTCCAGCTCCGCCAGCTGCTCGGGCGTGAACTCGCGCCGGGGCTGAAACGGGTTGGCGGTGATGCGCGAGGTGAGCACCTTGTTGATGGGCTCCCCTTCCTGCGGCGCCGGGTCGCCCGCGTAGTCACCCAGCAGCGCGCCCAGTCCCTTGCCCAGGCGCCCCTTCTTCTGCATCGACATGGCCGCTTACTCCCCCGCCGCCAGGGCCGCGGGCGGCTCCGGCGTCCGGTCGTCGGCCGATGCCTTGCGGCTTCCCTTGCGTGCGATCACTTCCTTGGCGAGGGAGAGGTAGCTCTTGGCGCCCACGGACACCACGTCGTACAGCACGATGGGCTTGCCAAAGCTGGGCGCCTCGGCGATGCGCACGTTCCGCGGGATGGTGGTGCGGTACACCTTGGGGCCAAAGTACTCCTTGGCCTCCTCCGCCACCTGCCGCGACAGGTTCAGGCGTCCGTCGTACATGGTGAGCAGCACGCCCTCGATCTGCAGCCGGGGGTTGAGGTTCTTCTGGACGATGGTCACCGTGTTCAGCAGCTGCGACAGTCCCTCCAGCGCGTAGAACTCGCACTGGATGGGGATGAGCACGGAGTCCGCCGCCGCCAGCGTGTTGAGCGTGATGAGGCCCAGAGACGGCGGGCAGTCGATCAGCACGTACTCGTACCGGCCGCGGATGGCCTCCATGGCGTCGCGGAGGATGTTCTCGCGGTTGCGCCGCCCCACCAGCTCCACCTCGGCGCCCACCAGGTCGCGCGTGGCGGGGAGCACGTCCAGGTAGGGAAAGTGCACGGTGGGGATGATGGCATCCGCCAGCGGCATGCCCTCGATGAGCACGTCGTAGATGGACTTCTCCACCTCTTCCTTGTCGATCCCCAGGCCGCTGGTTGCGTTGCCCTGCGGATCCATGTCGATGACGAGCGTCTTCTTTTCGGCGACGGCCAGGCACGCGCCCAGGTTGATGGCCGTGGTGGTCTTGCCGACGCCGCCCTTCTGGTTCGCGATGGCGATGATGCGCGACACGCTCGTCCTCACGGGGTGCAGTTCTGGGGGAAGAAGATGTGCCCGGCAATATACGCGCGCGCGTGCACGTGTGAAAGCCGCGCGGGCGCGCGCACGTGCGAGGGAGATTTCGCTGGCGCCTTCCTCATGTGGGCATAATGTTCCACGTGGAACATCGGGGCCGGCGCGCAGACACAGATTAACGCATGAGCGGCAATTCTGCTACGCGATGCCGCTCCCCCCAATGCACACTGTGAAATCGAGCAGCAGATTTCGCATGAGATTCGCGTTTACCGCAATTCAGCCCCGAAATCGACCCGGTGTATTCCCGGAATCGAGATCGCGCGTTTATCGCGAATCTCGAAAGCCGGCTTTCTTCGGTTCAGCTTCGGAATCCGCCGCCGCTCCGCGACGGGCGGGCCGGGTCAGTCGCCGGCGGCGACGACGTGGAGGTCGCGGCGCTTGCGGACCTCCATCACCAGGTTCTGCAGGTCGCTGGGGCTCACGCCCGGGATACGGCCAGCCTGGGCGAGCGTCGCGGGACGAATGCGATCCAGCTTCTGCCGCGCCTCGAACGAGAGCGATGCCAACTCGGGGTAGGGAAGCGCCTCCGGAAGCGGAAAGTCCGCCTGCCGGCGCATGGTCTCCGCACGGGCGCGCTCCTTCAGCAGGTACCCCTCGTAGCGAAGCTCCATCTCCGCCGTCGTCAGCACCTCCTCCAGCAGGTGCGGCTCCCCCTCCGGCGCGCCGCCCACCACCTCCATCAGCGCGGCGGCGGCCACGTTCGGCCGCTTCACCAGCACGGACAGGCGTGTGGGCTCGCGCAGGAGCGGCGAGCCGGCGGCCTGCAGCACAGGCTCCGCCTGCTCCGGGCTCGCGTTGGTGTTCCGCAGCCAGTGGTCCATCTGCTCCGTGAGCCGCAGCCGCGACTCCAGCGTGGCGCGCTGCCCCTCCGTCAGCATCCCGCGCTCGGCGGCAATGGTGCCCAGCCGCTGCAGCGCGTTGTCCTGGCGCAGCGTAAGCCGGAACTCCGCGCGCGAGGTGAACAGGCGGTAGGGCTCGTCCGTTCCCTTGGTCACCAGGTCGTCCACCAGCACGCCCACGAACGCCTGGTCGCGCTCCAGCCGCAGCGGCTCGCGGTCCAACGCGGCGAACGCGGCATTGGCGCCGGCGAGCAACCCCTGGCCCGCGGCTTCCTCGTAGCCCGTGGTCCCGTTCACCTGTCCGGCGAGAAAGAGCCCGTCCAGCGCCTTGCACTCAAGCGTGGGCCGCAGCTGGTGCGGGGGGTAGTAGTCGTACTCGATGGCGTACCCCAGCTTGGTCATCCGCACGTTCTCCAGCCCCGGGATGCTGCGCAGCATGCGGAGCTGCACGTCGCCGGGGAGGGAGGTGGAGAGGCCGTTCACGTACAGTTCCGTGGTCTCCAGCCCCTCCGGCTCCAGGAAGACCTGGTGTCGCGCGGCATCGGGGAACTTGACGATCTTGTCCTCGATGGACGGGCAGTAGCGGGGTCCGCGGCCAGAGATCTCGCCGCCATAGAGGGCGGAGGACTGCAGGTGCTCCTGCACCGTGTCGCGCAGCTCGTCGCCCGTCCAGGTGATCCAGCAGGGCATCTGCGGCAGCAGCGCGTTGCGCTCCCACACCGAGAGGCGGTACTCCGGGCTCTCTCCCGGCTGCACTTCCGTCTTCGTGTAGTCCACCGAACGGCCGTCGATGCGGGGCGGCGTGCCCGTCTTGAAGCGCGCGACCTCCATCCCCAGCGCCTCCATCTGCTCCGCCAGGCGCACGGACGGCGCGTCTCCCGCACGCCCCGCGGGCACGCCCGGGGAGAGCCCGACGTGGATGCGGCCGCGCAGAAACGTGCCCGCCGTAAGGACGACGGCGCGTGCGTGAAAGGTGTAGCCCGACTCCGTGCGGACCCCGGCGACGCGGCCGCCGTCCATCACCAGCGACCCCACCATCCCCTGGACAAAGTGCAGGGCGGGGAGGCGCTCCAGCAGGTGGCGGGCGGCACGGGGATAGAGGCCGCGGTCGCACTGGACGCGCGGGGCCCAGACGGCGGGGCCCTTGGAGCGGTTGAGCATGCGGAACTGGATGCGCGCGCGGTCCGTCGCCATGCCCATGATGCCGCCCATCGCATCCACCTCGCGCACCACGGTGCCCTTGGCCACACCCCCGATGGCGGGGTTGCAGCTCATCTGGCCGATGCCTTCGAGGTTGGGCGTGACCAGCAGCGTGCGCGCGCCGATACGGGCGGACGCCGCCGCCGCCTCCACGCCCGCATGCCCGCCGCCGATCACGATGACGTCGTAACGCGTTTCCACGGAACTGCGAGTGCGAAAGTGCGAAAGTGCGAAAGTGCGAAAGTGCGAGAGTGACAGCCACTTCCGCGCAGGGACCGGGGTCCGGTGCGATCCTGTACATCACGTGCGGGGG
>DATING010000203.1:0-2242 GCA_035474555.1 Longimicrobium sp.
GGACGATGATTCGTCCGGGGCCGCTCGCATCCAGCATCACTCCTCGTCCGTCACTCCGCCCGGCCGCCGGGGCGGGGTGCGCGGCCTGGTGTACCGCGCCTCGGCCTCGTACTCCGCGTTCAGCAGCTTGAGGATCCACGCCCGCAGCTTCTCCACGTCCTCCGGCGGGTCTTCGCCGTGGCGCGCGGCAGCCTCGAAGACGCGATCCACCATCTGCCGCGCGTTCTCGCGGCCGGGCGGCAGCGCCATCTTGAGCTGCTCCAGCGCACGTGCCTGTCCGTCCACCGGCTTTTCCCGCACGTAACCGCTCGGGTGCAGTTCCAGGAACTTGGTGCCATACAGCGTGAGCTGGCGAGCATGCGGCTGTTTGGTCTTCCCCGTGGCGAACTTGCGCAGCGTCTCGGCCGCAAGGCCCCACTCCTGCTTCAGCACCCGTAACGTATGCAACTCGGCCTGCTCCCCTACGAAGGCCCGGAGGACCTCGATGGGGATGCGCGATGGTTCGCGGGAAAACGGCGGATCGCCGGACGGGGGCTGACCACTATGCCCACTTGCTCTCGTAGCACACACATGAGTGTAAACGAGGCACGATGGACGGTCAAGTGGATAAAGCGGCCACGCTCCACAGCGGCCAGCGTGCGGACGGCTTTTCCGGATTCGCCGGGTGGAACTCCGCGGGCAAATCGTTGTACCGAAGGGGGTTGCGCCGCGGCCGGCGAAATCGGATCGCACGGGGCCGCGGCTTTTGTTTTTTCGGGCGAGGGCCGGGACCATGACGACGAACCATACCGACTACCTTGTGCGTGCCACCGCGCTGGACGAGCGCGTGCGGGCCTTTGCCATCAACGCCACGGGTTTGGTGACGGAGCTGCAGCGCCGCCACGACACCTATCCCGCCGTGACGGCGGCCCTGGGGCGCACGGCCATGGGCGCGCTGCTGCTGTCGGCGTCCACCCTCAAGGAACCCGAGCAGCTGCTCACGGTGGACGTGCGCGGCAACGGCCCCGTGCGCCGCATCCTGGTCACCGCCGACGGGCGCGGGCAGGTGCGCGGGCTGGTGGGCGACCCGCACGTGCACGCTGACAGCCAGAACGGCAAGCTGAACGTGCGCGGCGTGGTGGGGACGGAGGGGTACCTGGCCGTCACCAAGGACCTGGGGATGCGCGAGACCTACCGCGGGATGGTGGAGCTCATCAGCGGGGAGATCGGCGAGGACCTGGCGTACTACATGGCCAAGAGCGAGCAGACGCCCTCGGCCCTGGGCATTGGTGTGTTCGTGAACCCGGACCTGACCGTGGAGGCCGCGGGCGGGTACCTGGTGCAGCTGCTTCCCGGCCTGTCGGACGAGGAGATCGGGATGATCGAGGCGCGCATCGCCGCCCTGCCGCATCCCACGGCGCTGCTGCGCGACGGGAGCACGCCGGAGCAGATCCTGGATCGCATCTTCCCGGAGGGCTACACGTTCGGCGACCGGCAGGACGTGGCGTTCCACTGCCCGTGCTCGCGCGAGCGCTTCGAGTCCGCCATCGTGAGCCTGGGACACGAGGAGGTGGCGCGCATCGTGGAGGAAGAGGAGCAGCCGTACACGGAGGTCGTGTGCCACTTCTGCAACGAGGCCTACCACTTCTCGCCGGACGAGATGAAGGCGATCCTGGAGGCGGCGCGGTGAACGGCAGTGCGTGAGTGCGTGAGTGCGGAAGTGCGAAAGTGCGGAAGTGGATGATGCGATCGGGCCGGCTTCCTGAGAAGGGAGCCGGCCCGGTTTGCGTTGGGGCGGATGCAGGGATTCGTGGAGGGGGAAGGATTCGGGAGGGTGGCAGGCTCCGAGACCCCGGCGATTGAAATCGCGGCACCGAAAACGTTATGTCGGCCTTCGCCGACGGGTCCGGCACGGGCGAGTACCGTGGGCTGGGGCGGAGTCCGAGCGGGGGGTCCGGCGCGGGTGGGGTGCCGCTTGGGTGTGACGGAGTCCCAGCCCGCCCGGCGAATGAATTCGCGGCAATGAGACCGCGATGTCGGCCTTCGCCGACAGGTCCGGAACGGGCGGGTGCCGTGGGTTGGGCGGAGTTCCAACGGGCGGTCCGGCGCGGGTGGGGTGCCGCTTGGGTGTGGCGGAGTCCCAGCAGCCCGGCGAATGAATTCGCGGCAATGAGACCGCGATGTCGGCCTTCGCCGACAGGTCCGGCACGGGCGAGTGCCTTGGGTTGGGCGGAGTTCCAGCGGGCAGTCCGGCGCGGAGCAG
>DATING010000204.1:0-3216 GCA_035474555.1 Longimicrobium sp.
TGCGGTGGATCGGCATCTGCGAGCGCGCGTTCGACCTGATGTGCGCGCGGGCGGCCAACCGCGAGCTGTCGCCGGGGGAGCCGCTGGGACGGCAGCAGGCGGTGCAGTTCTGGGTGGCGGAGAGCCGCGCGGAGATCGACGCGGCGCGGCTGCTGGTGATGCAAACGGCGGAGCGCATCGAGGCGGAGGGGCAGCAGGCGGCGCGCGACTCCATCTCCGCCATCAAGTTCCACGTGGCGGGCGTGCTGGGGCGCGTGCTGGACCGCGCCATCCAGGTGCACGGCGCCCTGGGGATGACGTACGAGACGCCGCTGGCCTTCTGGTACAGCCACGAGCGCGCGGCGCGCATCTACGACGGTCCCGACGAGGTGCACAAGGCCGCGCTGGGCAGCCGCATCCTGCAACGCTACGGGATGCCGCGGCGGGAGCGGAGATGAGCCGGATGGCGGGTCGGGGCGTGGTCAGGGGGAGCGAGATGGCCGAGCCCCCCAGCCGAGCGAATGAATTCGCCGCAACAACGACACGAAGTCCGCCTGCGCGGACTGCCCGTCGAGGGTACGGTGCCACGCGGCGGAGCGACGTTCCGCCAGCAGCCGGGGCAAGAGCATCCGCCGATGCGTATGGAGCCAGCCCGCTCCAACCCTCCCCCAGGGGTTTTTGGGGGAGGGTGGGCGAGGTTTACGAGCCCGGGTGGGGGCGTTCGCGGGCCCGCTGGGGGCAGGAGCCGAGACGGCCCGCATTGATCCTGAGCGGCTAAAGCCGCCGCTGGGACTGCCATAAGCCCGGTCTCGCGCTGACGCGCTCTGCGAACAGGGCTTCAACTGCTTCAAACACGGACTGCGCCGGTGGCGTGGCACTCGCCCGTGACGGACAGTCCGCGCAGGCGGACTTCGTGTGGTCGTTGCGGCGAATTCATTCGCTCGGCTGGGCTTCAGTTCCGCTCATCACCATCCATCCACCTCCACTCCCGCCGGCCGATTCCGATGAACACGAGGCTCGAAGTCGATCGCGCGCGGGCCGTACGCGCGGGGCAGGAGCTGGACGCGGGGGCGCTGGCGGCGTTCCTCGCGGCGGAGGTGCCGGAGTTCGCCACGCGTTCGGGCGGGGCGCTGAGGGTGGAGCAGTTCGGGGGCGGGTACAGCAACCTCACCTACCTGCTGCGCGGCGGTGAGGGGCCGGACGCGCCGGAGCTCGTGCTGCGCAAGGCGCCGCTGGGCGCGCCGGGCGGCGTGGCGCACGACATGGAGCGCGAGTACCGCATTCTCCGCGGCCTGCACCCCGTCTACGGGCGCGTGCCGCGGCCGCTGGCGTTCTGCGGGGACGCGGCGGTGCCCGGCGCGCCGTTCTACGTGATGGAGCGGGTGGGGGGCATCATCCTGCGCGGCCGGCCGGACGAAGTGGCGGCGCTCTCCGACGCGGACGCGCGGGGGCTGAGCGAGACGCTGGTGGATGCGCTGGCGGACATCCACCAAGTGGACTGGCGGGCCGCGGGGCTGGCGGACCTGGACCGCGGGCCGGGGTACGCGGCGCGGGGGATCACGGGGTGGATCAAGCGCTACCACGCGGCCCGCACGGACGACGTGCCACCGCTGGAGGCCGCCATCGCGTGGCTGCAGGCGCGCGTGGCGGACGGCGCGGCGCCGGACCACGGGCCGTCGCTGGTGCACAACGACTTCAAGTTCGACAACCTGGTGCTGGACCCGGTGGACCCGTCGCGCATCCTGGCCGTGCTGGACTGGGAGATGGCGACCATCGGCGATCCGCTGCTGGACCTGGGCACCACGCTGGGCTACTGGGTGGATGCGGACGATCCCGAGGCGCTGCGGCGTATCGTCCCGCCCACGATGTCCGCCCATCCCGGCTCCCTGCGCCGGGCGGAGGTCGTCGCGCGGTACCAGGCGCGGACGGGCGCGGACATCCCCGATCCCGTGCTGCTGTACCTCTACGGGCTGGTGAAGGTGGCCGGCATCGCGCAGCAGATCTACGCGCGTCACCTGGCCGGCAAGGCGCCCGATCCCCGCTTCGCCGCGCTGGGCCACGTGGTGCGCGGCCTGGGGGTCGCCGCCGCGGCCGCCATCGACCGGAACGCGGTGTGAGGCCGGTTCCGGCGAACGACCTGTATCACGCAGAGAAGGCGGAGGGAACGGGTACCGGGGAAAGCAGGTGTCCGTTTTCCTCCGATCCCTCTGTGCGTGCGAATGATGTGCTTCCGGGTGGGTCTCCTTCTCATACCGAATCCGAGAAAACAACCGTCTCACGCAGAGACGCGGAGACGCGGAGACAAGGGAAGAAGAGGAGCGGCGGCTTCTGCTCCTCGTTTCTCCTTTGTTTTCTCTCCGCGCCTCAGCGTCTCTGCGTGAGGCCATTCTTTTTGCGGATCTGGTATCACAGGGAGCGGAGATCCCCTGCATGGAGACACGAAAGCCCCGCCGGCGTGCGCTGGCGGGGCTTCGTGCGTCGGGGGACGGGGAGGTCAGCCGGCGGGCGCGGGGCGCGTCTCGGGGCAGCCGGCATTCTGCCAGGCGACGAACGCAGCCTGGTCGTCCGCGGGGAGGCGGGGAAACGGGTCCGGCGGCATGTCGGCGTTGGGCCCGACGATGCGCCCGGCGATGATGGCGACGTTCGCCTTGACGTTCTCGTAGCTGCCCAGGTCCAGGCGCCACATCATCTGCGCGGCAAAGGGCGCGAGCATCCCCCGGATGTCTTCTTCCCACCCGGGGGTGATGGCGGTGCTGCCGGCGGCGGGCGTTGCGTTCGACATCGGTCGTCCTCGCTGTGGATTCTCAAAGGGGGATGGGAGCGCGCGGCCCCCGTCGGTCTTCGTGGGATGGGGAGGCGCGGATCAGCCCATCGGCATGCGCCACACGGCGCCCGAGCCGGGGACGGCGTGCACCCCCCGCGGCCGTAGCTCGAACTCGCCGAAGTCCAGCACCCACGCCTCGCCGGTGTGCGGATGGAAGCGGACGTCGATGGGCCGGTGCATGGGGGGCACGCCCTGCACCGGGTGCGCCGTCCACGCGTCCGTGTCCACGCGGACCAGGGTGCGGCCGCTGCGGGGCCCGTCCGGCGCCGACACCGGCACCTCGTCGCCAAAGAGCGCCACCAGCAGGTGCCCGGGCCAGGGCGAATCCGCCGGCGCCACGCCGAACTTGCAGGCGGACGAGTTCAGGGGCAGCGACATCAGCGGGCGCTCCGGGGGCGGCAGCGCGTCGTGGT
>DATING010000205.1:0-2233 GCA_035474555.1 Longimicrobium sp.
GAGCCTCTCCCGATTCCAGGCTGTGAACAATCCGGACAAGCCGCTGGGAAAGCTTCGCAAAGCCAATCGCGAGAAGGTCCTGGACGACGTTGCCCGCGCCGTGGAAGACGCGCTCAAGAGATAGCGCGGGTTGTCGATGGCGGATTGAGATCGGGTGCGGCGGCGTGCTGCTCCCCTCGCCTTTATCTTTATCCGACTACTCCGCGGTCAGCACGGTGCACGCCGTCTCCGCCAGGAGCGGCGCGACCTCGCCGAAGGCGCGGTGGGGGCCGGCGAGCACGTCGAAGGACTCGAAGCTCGTCCAGGCGAAGATCAGCTGCTCCAGCTCCGCGATGCGCGCGGGCGGCCAGGGTCCTCGCGCGGCGGAGATCCGCCCCACCAGCATGCGGATGAGCGGACGGCGGCGCTCCTCGCGCCCCGCCAGCGCCTGGCCCACGTCCGCCTGCAGCGCGGACAGCGCGTGGACGCGCCGCTTCACCATCCGGTCCATGGAGTAGTAGCGCGCCAGCGCGCGAAAGAGCACCCGCACGCCGTCCAGCGGATCGGCCTCGAACTCGGCGTGCTCCACCCCCTGCGCGCCGTGGATGCCGCCGCGCACGGCCAGCCAGTTGAACAGCGCCTCCAGCACGGCGGCCTTGCTGCCGAATTGGTTGTACACGGTCATCCGCGCCACGCCCGCCCGCCGCGCCACCGCATCCACCGTGAACGCGCTCACCCCGGCCGGCTCGGCGAGCAGGGCGTGCGCGGCCGCAACGATGCGCTCACGCGTCACTTCGGCGGCCTCGCGGCGGCGCGCGCTGTTGTAGGTGCGTGGGCTCACGGCATCTCCCCGTTGTGAATTGGATGTACTGTACGCACAGTCAATTGCACGCGCAACGGGTTGGGCGTACACGACACACCTGCACGGGAGGATGGGATGGGAGAGCATGCATTGCTGCTGGCCCTGCGGCTGGCGCACGTGGCGGGCGGGATCATGTGGGCGGGCGCGGCGCTGCTGATGGCGGGCTTCGTCGTCCCGGCGGCGCAGGGCGCGGGGGCGGATGGATTTCTGCCCCGGCTGATGGGCGACCGGCGCGCGGGGCTGTACATGATGGCGACGGCCATCGTCACCATCCTCTCCGGCATCGCCCTGTACGCGCGGATGTCGGCGCTCACGCACGGCGCCTTCGCGGAGTCGGACCAGGGGATCACGCTGGGGATCGGCGGGATCGCGGGGGTTCTGGCGTTGCTGACGGGCGCGCTGGGCACGGGGCCGGCGGCGCGGCGGATGGGCGCGATCGGCGCCCGGCTCCGCGGCGAGTCCCGCGCGCCCACGGTGGACGAGGCGCGGCAGATGGGCCGGCTGCAGGCGCGCGTCCGCGTCGGCACGGCCGTTTCCCTGGGGATGATGCTGATCGCCATCGTCTGCATGGCCATCGGGCGCTACGTGTGATGCCGGACGCGCATCATCCGGGTCCCCAGCGCAGGCACGCTTTTACGGATCGCTATCGTGTGGATGGCCATCGAGGATTTTCGGCTCGATCGTGCATTCCCGCGTTTTCCAGGGGATTCTCACACGGCAGTAAAAACCCTGGTGCACGACGGACTGCGGAATTCGGGATCAGGCGCGGAGAGCCCGTAGAAAAGGGCTCCGGGGATCTTCGCTGCGGATCACAGAACGGCAGCGGGGCTCCCGTAAATCGCCCAAATGGTTGCAGATGAACCAGATCGGCGGCGTCGCGCGTTTCTAGTGGAACCCATCCTGCATGTGCGTCCTGCCCCGAACGGGATGGCTGGAAACCGATCAGACCGAGCAGGACCGGTGGGACGCACGACGATCCGACAGACGCTGAGGGCCGGGGCCCTTCCGGGGGCGGTGCTGGCCGCCGTGGCCGTAGGCGTGGCCATGGCCGCCGCGGCCAAGCCGTCCGTGAGCATGCGCGGCTCGCCCGCCAGCATGGAGCGGCAGCACGCCGTGGCCGTGTCGGAGGACTTTACCTTCGCCACGTCGCCGGCCTCCGTCAACGAGCTGGTGAAGGAGGAGGCGCTGGTGCCGCTCTCCGGCAGCGCGGACTACATGCTGCACCGGGTGAGCTTTCCGTACGCCCGGCCGGAAGTCCGCACGTTCGTGGAGAACCTGGCCACGGAGTACCGCAAGGGATGCGGCGAGCAGCTGGTGGTCACCAGCCTGACGCGGCCGCAGTCCAACCAGCCGGGCAACGCGCACAAGCTGTCCGTGCACCCGGCGGGGATG
>DATING010000206.1:0-6844 GCA_035474555.1 Longimicrobium sp.
GGAGATCGCCGAGGGCTCCCGGAGCTTCGAGATCTGGACGGAGGCGTGCGAGCAGTCGCTGGAGAGCTACCGGGCGCTTCTCGACGAGATGTCCAACCAGGTGGGCGACGACGGCCCGGCGACGATGCGGAAGAAGCGCGCGCGCCAGGCTGCCCGCGCCGTGCTCCCCAACTGCGCCGAGACCAAGATCGTGGTGACGGGCAATGCACGGGCGTGGCGCCACTTCATGGAGATGCGCGGAAGCGGATCGGCGGACGTGGAGATCCGGCGGCTGGCCAACGCCGTCCTGCGGATCATGCGGGATGAGGCGGCGCACATCTTTGGCGACATGCACATGGTTCCCCACTCCGACGGAACCGAGACCGTGGAGACGCCGCACAGCAAGGTGTGAGGATCGGGAGAGAGTCGGGCTAGATATCCACCAGCGTATCTGCCAGGCTGGTCGGCAAGAACCACTCTCTCCCCACCTCTTCGTACATGAGGCCCAGGTTCGTCAGACGCCCCCAGACGGAGGTGACGTGTCCGATGAACTCGGATTGCGCGCCGGGCAGATCGAGCGAGCGCACCCATTCCTCGTTGCGGCGCATCACGGGCTCCGTGAGCAGGTAAGACCGTATGGCTGCAAGGTCGGTCTCCACCTGCGGCTGGACCACCATCTCCCGCAGGGCCACCAGTTCCCGGTACGACCACCCGATCGGAAGCCACTCGGGCATGCGCTCCCAGAAATCGTAGCGCAGAACTACCGCGAGAAAGTGCCGCACCAGGTCCAGGAGAGCGGCCGCGCTCGCATCCCGCCTTTCATCCTCTTGCGCCTCTTTGTACGCGGCGAACGCGTATTCCAGTTCGTGCCCCTGATAGGCGAACTTCTGGAAAGCAGCGTAGAGCTTGCTGCGCTTGGCGTACGTCTCCAGCGGGCGCACCGTGAGTGGATCGGCAGATTCGATTCGATTGCGCAACGGGACGTGGAGCACCTTGCTCTTCTTTCGCGCGTACTCCGGGTCCTGCGGAATGATCACCTTTTCGATCAGATCGTTCAGACACACGAAGTAGATCCGGCGGGTGGACAGTTCCACCAGGAACAGCAGGACGGGGGTCGCGGCGCCGATCGCCTGCACGGTCAGCAGTTCCGCCGTCTCCAGCCGCAGCCGGGCCACCGGAACCTCAGCGGTTTCAGAAGGATCCTCCCGCAACGGCCCAAGCTCTACATTTCGGCGACTGCGCACATGTAATACTCCCGCGTCGACTACCTCCGTCGACTTCACCTGCACGAGCAGCAGCTCTCCTACGGTGACGGATTCCGTCGCGCTCACAGGTTCGAAGAGCTTGATGAGCAGGTCGATTCCGTAGTCCGGCCTGTACTCGCGAATCACCCAGTGATCCGGGAGCAGATCGCGCACGATCCGGATGGAGCGATCCTCCATGACGTGCTGAACGGCTCGTCTCTTGGTGTAGGCCATCAACAGGCGAAGAGTGCGCAGTGGGCGGCACGGAAGGATCGGGCGGCCAAGATCAGGCTGCGGGTCGCGTCCAGCAAGTCCACCCAGTCGACCCCGCTTGCCTATCCCCGCAGAATGACGGGCAGGAAGGGCCGCAACCCTTCCGCAGGCACCCCGCGGCCGGTTACCATGTACCACCGGTCCTGCGGCTTGCCGCCGATCTCCTACTCCCAAAGCGCTTTCCCGCTCTCCATGCCCATCTCACAGGACCAGGCCCGAACGATCCGCGACCGGCTCATGCAGGGGCGGCCGGCGGACGAGATGGTGGGCCTGCTGGGCGCGACCGACGCCGACGAACGCCCCATCCCCCCGCGCGTGCCCGGCCTGCGCGAGTGGAGCGCGGAGGCCCATCAAAAGCGCGTGGCGTTCCTCGCGGAGCAGGGCGTGGAGATCCCGCACCTGACGGGCGACGCGCCCCAGGCGGACGCGGGCACCATGCGCGGCAGCATCGAGAACTTCATCGGGTTCGCGCAGATCCCGGTGGGGCTCATCGGGCCGCTGCGGGTGAACGGCATCCACGCGCGCGGCGACTTTTACGTGCCCCTGGCCACCTCCGAGGGCGCGCTCGTGGCCAGCCACGACCGCGGCGCGCACCTGGTGACGGCTGCCGGCGGCGCCATCTGCCTGACCACTACGGAGCAGGTGCAGCGCGCGCCGGCCTTCGTCTTCGAGGCCATGGCGCAGGCGGCGCACTTCGCGGCGTGGGCCGTGGGGCAGTTCGAGACGCTGCAGGAGATCGTCTCGCGCACCACGCGCCACGGCCGGCTCATCGACGTGTCCACGCACATCGAGGCCAACCAGGTCTACCTCATCTTCGCGTTCCACACGGGCGACGCGGCGGGGCAGAACATGGTGACGTTCTGCACGGCGGCCATCTGCGAGGACCTGCTGGCGCGCACGCCCGTGCAGCCACGCTACTGGTTCATCGAGAGCAACATGTCGGGGGACAAGAAGGCGACGGCGCTCTCGTTCCTGCAGACGCGCGGGCGCAACGTGACGGCAGAGGCGCACATCCCCCGCGCGCTGGTGGAGGGAGTGCTGCACACCACGCCGGAGCGGATGGCGGACTACTGGCGCGTGAGCTTCGTGGGCGGCGTGCGCACGGGCTCCATCGGCGTGAACGGACACATCGCCAACGGGATCGCGGCGCTGTTCCTGGCCTGCGGGCAGGACGTGGCGTGCGTGAGCGAGGCCAGCGTGGGCGTTACGCGGCTGGAGGTGACGGACGCGGGCGACCTGTACGCGGCCGTGAGCCTGCCCAACCTGATCGTGGGCTCGGTGGGCGGCGGCACGCGCCTGCCCACGGCGCAGGAGTGCCTGCGCATCATGGACTGCCTGGGCGACGGGCGCGCCAGCAAGCTCGCGGAGATCTGCGCGGCGGTCACGCTGGCCGGCGAGCTTTCCATCGTGGGTGCCCTGTGCTCGGGCGACTTCGCGCGCGCCCACGCGGCGCTGGGACGGGGCTCGCGGTGAGCGCGATGGTCGCGGGGATGGGGATGATGCGGATCGGCGCGAGGACGGGCATCCGGAAGGTGGGCGGGCCTCCAGCCGAGCGAATGAATTCGCCGCAACGACTACACGAAGTCCGCCTGCGCGGACTGGCGGCTTTCGGCCGGGAGGCGGCCTTCGAGGACGGGTGTGCAGTTCAACCTCCCCCAGGGGTTATTGGGGGTGGTGCGAGCCTGAGCGAGCGGTGGGGGCGGTGCTCGGCCCCGACCCTCGTGCGGGAACCATGAACAGCGTCGCCAGCGCGCCGGCGCCGCTCGCGGGGCGGATGTGGATCTACCAGCGCGAGCGGTTTCCGCTGGCGGTGTACGTGCCGCTCATCGGGATCTCGGCGCTGGCGGCGGCGGGGTACTCGTCGGCGGCGCGGGGACGGCCGGGGCTGCCGCCGTGGCCCGTGCTCATAGTGGGACTGGTGACGGGGATCGCGTTCTTCTTTCTTCTCCGTGTGGCGGACGAGCACAAGGACGCGCACGTGGACCGCCAGTTCCGCCCGGAGCTGCCCGTGCCGCGCGGGCTCGTCTCCCTGGCGGAGCTGCGGGCGACGGGGGCGGCGGTGGCGCTGGCGGTGTTCGCGGCGAACGCGCTCGTGGCGCCACGGCTGCTGTGGGCGCTCATCCCGGCCGTCGCGTGGGCGGGGCTGATGGCGCGCGAGTTCTTCGTGGCGGAGTGGCTGCGCGTGCGCCCGGCGGCGTACCTGCTGAGCCACATGGTCATCATGCCCCTGCTCTTTACCTACCTCACGGGGCTGGACTGGCTGGCCGCGGGCGCCGATCCCCCGCGCGGGCTGCCCCTGTTCCTGGGGCTCGCATTCCTGAACGGCATCCTGGTGGAGATCGGCCGGAAGATCCGCGCGCCGCGGGACGAGCGCGAGGGCGTGGAGACCTACACGGCCACCTGGGGCGTCCGCGCGGCGCCGACCGTCTGGCTGGGCGCGCTGGCGCTGGCGGCCGTGCTCGGCGCGCTCGCGGCGCCACAGGCCGTGGCGGACGAAGCCGCCGTCCCGCTGGCGGTGGCGGGGATCGCCGCCGCATTGCCGGCCGTCGCGTTCCTGCGCGCTCCCTCCTCCGCGCGCGCCAAGCAGATCGAGACGGCCTCCGGGCTTTGGACACTGGCCTCGTACGTCATCCTCGCCCTCACTCCCTTTCTCCTCGCCGGATGACGGACCGGACATCCCCCATCGCGTCCTGGCCCATCCATGCGGGCCGCCCCGTGCCCCCGCTGGACGCCGTCGGGGGCAAGGCGCGCAACCTGGCCCTGATGCAGAAGGCCGGCGCGGACGTGCCGCCGTGGATCGCCATCGGCACGGAGGCGTTCGAGCGGCTGGTCACGGGCGCGGACGCATCCACCGAAGGCAACGCATCCACCGAAGCGGACGCGGATGCCGTGCGCGCGCGGGTGCTGGGAATGGAGCTGCCGGCCGATTTCCAGGCGGAAGTGGCGGCGGCGCTGGACGCGGCGGGGCTGCGCACGTCGCTGCTGGCCGTCCGCTCCTCCGCCGTGGGCGAGGACGGCGCGGCGGCATCCTTCGCGGGGCAGTTCGACACCGTGCTGGGCGTTCGCGCGGCGGATGACGGGGCGGATTTGTGGGATGCCATCCGCCGCGTGTGGGCATCGGCCTTCAGCGCGCACGCGGCGGCGTACCGGGCGCGGCACGGCGGAGCGCCGCCGCGGATGGCCGTCATCATCCAGAAGATGGTGAACGCGGATGCCGCCGGCGTGGCGTTCTCGATGGATCCCGTGCGCGGCACGCCGGACGTGGCGGTGGTGAGCGCCGTCTTTGGGCTGGGCGAGGGGCTGGTGAGCGGGGAATTGGATGCGGATACCTATCGCGTCTCGTCCGCCGGCGCCGTCGATTCTGAGATCGCGGCCAAGGACCGCGCGCTCGGATTGCAGCCGGACGGCGGCAGCGAATGGATCCCCGTCCATCCCAACGACCGCATGCAGCCCGCGCTCACGGACGACGAGGCGCGCCACATCGCATCCGCCGCCCGCCAGCTGGCCGAGCACTTCGGCGCGCCGCAGGACGTGGAGTGGGCGCTGGCGAAGGAGCCCGTGAACGTCCGGCGCCGGCTGTTCATCCTCCAGACGCGGCCGATCACGACAGTCGTGGCGCCAGGCGTATCCGCATCTCCCGTGGCGTCATCCCCCGGGGCGCAGGCGGACGGGGAGCGGCGGATCTGGGACAACAGCAACATCGTCGAGAGCTACAGCGGCGTCACCACCCCGCTGACCTTCAGCTTCGCGCGGTCGGTCTACGAGGAGGTGTACCTCCAGTTCTGCCGGCTGCTGGGCGTGAGCGAGTCGCTGCTGGAGGAGCACCGCCTGGTGTTCGCCAACATGCTGGGGCTGGTGAACGGGCGGGTGTACTACAACCTGCTCAACTGGTACCGCGTACTGGCGCTTCTCCCTGGCTACACCGTGAACCGCGAGTTCATGGAGCGGATGATGGGCGTCCGCGAAAAGCTCGCCGATCCGCCCGCCGTGGCCACCGTCGCGGGCAAGTGGGAGGACACGGGGCGCACGGTGCGGATGGTCGGAAAGCTGATCAGCGCCCAGCGCAGCCTGAAGGGCGAGGTGCCTGCGTTCCACGCGCGGGTGGATGCGGCGCTGCGGCCGCTGGCGGGGGTGGACCTGGCTGCGAAGAGCGCGGACGAGCTGGCCGCCATCTACCGCGACCTGGAGGAAAAGCTCCTTCGCCACTGGCGCGCGCCGCTGGTGAACGACTTTTTCGCCATGATCTTCTTCGGCGTGCTGGTAAAGCTGGTGGAGAAGTGGATCCCGGACGCGCCGCCCACGCTGGCGAACGACCTGCTGTGCGGCGAGGGCGGCATCATCAGCACGGAGCCGGCGAAGCGGGTGCTGGAGCTGAGCGCGCGCGTGGCCGCCGACCCCGCCCTGACCGCGCTCTTCGACGGGGAGCCGGACGACGCGGCGCTCTGGGCGCGGCTGGGCGAGGCGCAGGAGCACGCGGCGTTCGGCGGGGAGGTGCGGGCGTACCTGGAGCGCTTCGGTGACCGCTGCGCCAACGAGCTCAAGCTGGAAACGCTCACGCACGGCGACGATCCGACGTTTCTCGTCCGCTTGATCCGCACCTACGCGCGGGCCGGCGCCCTCCGCGAGCAGCCGGGCAACCACGAGGCGCAGGTGCGCGCGTCCGCGGAGGAGACCGTGCGGTCGCGGCTGGGCGGCGTGCGTCGGCGCGTGTTCTTTCGCGTGCTGGGGCAGGCGCGCACCCGCATCCGCGACCGCGAGAACCTGCGCTTCGAGCGGACGCGGGTGTTCGGCGCGGTGCGGCGCATCTTCCTGGGGATCGGGGCGCGGCTGGCGGAGGCGGGGCGATTGGACGCGCCGCGCGACGTGCTGTACCTGCGCGTGGACGAGATCTTCGCGCACCTGGACGGCACCGGCGTCACGGGCGACCTGCGCGCGCTCACCGCATTGCGCAAGGCGGAGTTCGCGGCGTACGAGCGCGCGCCCGCGCCGCCGGACCGCTTCGAGACGCGCGGGCCGCCCGCGGAGTTCGTGGCCGCGCTGGCGCCCGCCGCCGCGCCGTCCGGCGAGCTGCGGGGGACGGGGTGCTCGCCGGGGATCGTGCGCGCGCCCGTGCGCCTGGTGCGCGACCCCAACCACGCGGGCGAGCTGGCGGGGCACATCATGGTGGCGGAGCGCACGGACCCCGGCTGGACGCTGCTCTTTCCCGCCGTGGAGGGGATCCTGGTGCAGCGCGGCTCCCTGCTGAGCCACAGCGCCATCGTGGCGCGCGAGCTGGCGCTGCCGTGCGTGGTGGGCATCGCGGGGCTGATGGATACGCTGCGCGACGGCGAGATGGTGGAGATGGACGG
>DATING010000207.1:0-1788 GCA_035474555.1 Longimicrobium sp.
CGGCCATCAAGCTGGGGAGGCCGGTGAAGTGGACCGAGGACCGGCAGGAGAACTTCTTCGCCACCACGCAGGAGCGCTCGCAGATCCACGACGCGGAGATCGCCTTTTCCCGCGACGGAAAGATCCTGGGCATCCGCGACTTCTTCTTTCACGACACGGGCGCGTACGATCCGTACGGATTGACGGTGCCCATCAACAGCCAGTGCACGCTGCTGGGCCCGTACGACGTGCCGGCGTACCACAGCGAGTTCCGCGCGGTCTTCACCAACCGGACGACGGTCACGCCTGTGCGCGGCGCGGGGCGGCAGCACGGCGTGTTCGTGATGGAGCGGCTGCTGGACATCGCCGCGCGCGAGCTGGAGCTGTCGCCGCACGAGATCCGCCGCCGCAACTACCTGCGCGAGGACGTGTTTCCCCACACGTTCCAGATCCTCTTCCAGGACTTCGCCCCCCTCTACTACGACAGCGGCAACTACGCGCCGGCGCTGGAGGCCGCGCTGGACATCATCGGCCGCGACACTTTTCGCGAGGAGCAGGCGCGGCTGCGGGCGGAGGGGCGGTACATCGGCCTGGGCATCGTCAGTTACGTGGAGGGGACGGGGATCGGGCCGTACGAGGGCGCGCGGGTCACGGTGGAGCCGTCCGGCCGCGTGCGCGTGGCGACGGGGCTGGGGACGCAGGGCCAGGGGCACTACACCGCGTTCGCGCAGATCGTGGCGGAGGTGCTGGACGTGGCGGTGGATGACGTGCACGTGGTGACGGGCGACACGCGCGAGTTCGGCTGGGGCACGGGGACGTTCGCCAGCCGCGGCGCCGTTGTGGCGGGGAGCGCCTGCCACGAGGCCGCCCAGATCGTGCGCCGCAAGGTGCTGGAGGTGGGCGCGCGCGTCCTGGGCGCCTCGGTGGACGAGGTGGAGCTTGCCGCCGGCGCCGTGCGGGTGATGGGCGACGATGCGCGCTCCATCAAGCTCGGGATGCTGGCCGGGCACGCGAACCCCCTGCGCGGCGCCGTGACGCCGGGGACGGAGCCGGGGCTGGAGGCCACCGCCTACTTTGGCCCGGACCACGGCAGCACGGCCAGCGGCGTGCACGCGATGGTGGTGGAGGTGGATGCCGAGACGGCGATGGTGAAGATCCTTCGCTACATCGTGGTGCACGACTGCGGCAAGCTGATCAACCCTGTGATCGTGGCGGGCCAGGTGCAGGGCGGCGTGGCGCACGGCATCGGCAACGCGTTCTACGAGCAGCTGATCTACGACGAGGGCGGGCAGCTGATGAACGCCAGCTTCATGGACTACCTGCTGCCCACGGCTATGGACGTGCCGCGGGTGGAGATGGCGCACCGCGAGACGACGGCGCCCCTGAACCCGCTGGGGCTCAAGGGCGTGGGCGAGGCGGGGTGCATCCCCACCGGCGCCGCGTTCGCGCAGGCCATCGAGGACGCGCTGCCGCACCTGGCGCTGGAGATCCGCGAGATCCCCCTGAGCCCCAACCGCCTGTGGGAGCTGCTGCGCGACGCCGCGCCGGCCGACCGGCGCGACGAGCCCATCGGCGCGGAGCCCATGGCGGCGGATTGACGGCGGGCGGCGGCGGATTCGAAGGAAGGTCGAGCACGGAGCCCGGGAGAGTGGGCGGAGCTCGAGACAGAGCGAATGAATTCGCCGCAACAACTACACGAAGTCCACCTGCGTGGACTGCACGGCCGCCCTCGTGCACAGGGGCAACGTCTCCGATTGGGCCGGCTCGCACTTTCGCACTTTCGCACTTTCGCACTTTCGCACTTTCGCA
>DATING010000208.1:0-4840 GCA_035474555.1 Longimicrobium sp.
GCGGAGCAGCCTCCAAACGCTGCTGGGGCTCAGTGACGCCCGCAACTTTCGCTTGTTGTATCTCCATCCTCTACTGGAGGCGGGGCTGGTCACAAAGACCAATCCGGGAAGCCCCCGCGCGCCCAATCAACGCTATCAGACCACTGATCGAGGCCGAATGCTTTTGTCCCAGCATCCCGAGCAGCCTACATGATGGGTATCGGCCCACCATGTACCCCACATGTAGCCACCAAGTAGCCCCCCCAGCTGCTGCCCGCGGCTCATATCACCAGTAAGCCGAGGAGGGCACGCACACGCCGCAGCCGATTGCCGTCCCCGTGCCCTGCAACCCGTCCCCCGTAACCCGCAGTTCCCCACTCGCCCTAGCACTCAACTTGCCTCACCGCCTCCATCTGTCCGCGCGGTCCACAACTGCCCCACACGCGAGGAAGGCCGTGAACCACGAGCCACGCAGTGCCCCGTCGCTGTTCAGGGTGTTCGGCCAGCGAAAGATGGCCGCACTGCTCCTTCTCGGCTTCTCATCCGGCCTGCCGCTGTACCTTACCAGCAGCACCCTGCAGGCGTGGATGACGCTGGAGAAGGTCGACCTCACCACCGTGGGACTGGTGAGCCTGCTCAGCCTTCCGTACTCGCTCAAGTTCCTCATCGCGCCGCTGATGGACCGCTACGTCCCGCCGTTCCTGGGGCGCCGTCGCGGATGGCTGGTGATCACGCAGGTCGCGCTCCTCCTCTGCATCGCCGCCATGGCCATGCACGACCCGCGGCGCGGCCTGCAGCTGCTGGCCATCAACGCCCTGCTCATCGCCTTCTTCAGCGCGGCGCAGGACGTGGTGGTGGACGCGTACAGCATCGACGTGCTGGAAGAGCGCGAGATGGGCGCGGGCGCCTCGCTCAAGGTGATGGGCTACCGCCTGGCGCTCATCATCACCGGCGGCGTGGCGCTCATCCTGGCGGACCAGATGTCGTGGCCCACCGTGTACCTGCTTATGGCGGTGCTGATGGTGGTGGGCATCGCGGCCTCGTTCTTCGCGCCGGAGCCCGTGATGCGCGAGGGGCGGCCGACGAGCCTGGTGAACGCGGTGGTGCTCCCGTTCGTGGACTTCATCCGCCGCGCGGGGCCCATCACGGCGGTGCTGCTGCTGCTGTTCGTGGTGCTGTACAGCCTGTCGGACCGCATGGTGCAGAACATGACCGTGCCGTTTTTGCTGGCGCGGGGCTACACGCAGTCGGACATCGGCGCCATCCGCGGCGTGGTGGGGCTCATCGCCACCATCGTGGGCGTGCTGGCCGGCGGCGGGATGGTGGCCAAGCTGGGCATCAACCGCTCGCTGTGGGTGCTGGCCGCCGTGCAGATGGGGAGCAACCTGGCGTACTACTGGCTCGCCGTGACGGCCTCCAGCCGCGCCGCGCTGACGACGGCCATCGTGGTGGAGAACTTCAGCGGCGGGCTGGTGACGGCGGGGTTCGTGGCCTTTTTGATGTCGCTGTGCAGCCGGCAGTTCTCGGCCACGCAGTACGCGCTGCTCAGCAGCTTCATGGCGTTCGCCCGCGACGTGCTGGTGGCCCCGTCCGGCGGGATCGCCGAGCGGACGGGGTGGCCGCAGTTCTTCTTGATCACCATCGCCGCGGGGATTCCCGTGCTGCTGCTGCTGCCGTACATCGCCCCGTGGAACCGCGAGAACCCCCGCGGCGCGGCGGAGCACAGCGGCGAGACGGAAGACGACGACGTGAACTGGGCCCGCACATGACCATGGGGATGACCCGGACCGCCGGCCTCGCGGCGCTGCTGGTGCTCGGCGCCTGCTCGGGCGGGCGGCAGGCGCCGGCCACGATCCCCGCGCCCACGGGCCGCCCCGCCGACGCCGCGCCCTTCATGACGCCCGGAGTGGACCCGGTGATCCGCAACGACCTGCCGCCCGTCCCCGCGCGCACGGGCACCCTGCGCGTGAGCATCGCCTATCCCGGCGAGAACGCGGCGATCGCGGCGGACAGCAACTTCATCTTCGGCACGCTGGGCCGCGGGGGCGCCACGCTGACCATCAACGGCGCGCCCGTACCGGTGGAGGCGAACGGCGCGTGGCTGGCCTTTCTCCCCGTTCCCGCGGACGGCGTGTACCGGCTGGAGGCGCGCGCGGGCGGCGAGACGGCATCGGCCGAACGGCGCGTGCGGGCCACGGGCGGACGCGCGGCCGCGGCGCCGGCGGGGATCGTCGCCTCCACCCTCACCCCGCGCGGGACGATCACGGGGTATCTGGGCGAGACGGTCACCGTGCGCTTCCGCGGCGCGCCGGGCGGACGCGCGCGGGTGGTGATGCCGGACGGCACCGCGTATCCGCTGGCGGAGACGCGGACCATCGAGCGGGCGGAGGGCTTTCAGCAGGACCAGGCCGTGGCCGCGCGCCAGGCGACGGAGTACGCGGGATCGTTTCCCATCACCCGTGCCCTCCGCGCCCCCGGCGACGCCGCCGCGCCGACGCTGGTGGACGGGCAGCGGGCGGAGGGGCCGGCGTACGTGGAGCTGGCGCTGGGCACGCAGACGCTGCGCGAGCCCCTGCCGCTGACGGTGGGCGTGCTGCAGCCGTACGAGACGCGCGTGGCCGTCGCCGCCGCCACCCGGGCGGGGAACGAGGCCATCGGCACGGCGCTGCCGGGGGGGAACACGCCGTACAACTGGTTCTTTCCCGCCGGCACGCGCTTCACCGTCACGGGCGAGCGCGAGGGGGCGTACCGTGCCCGGCTGACGGACGACCTGTCCGTGTGGATCGCCGCGGGCGACGTGCGGCTGGAGCCGGCGGGCGCGCCGGCCGTGGCGGGGACGGTGGGCACCGTGCGGGTGGACCCGTCGCCGGGGTGGGCGGACATCATCCTCTCCACCAGCGAGCGGCTCCCCTTCGAGGTGCGCGCGGACGGGGAGGGGGAGATCGCCATCCACGTATTCGGCGCGCAGTCGCGGGCCAACTGGCTGCACTACGGCACGGAGGACCCGCTCGTGCGCCGGGTGACGTGGCGGCAGGAGCGGTCGGACGAGTTCGTGGTGCGCGTGCAGCTGGGCGAGAACGCGTGGGGGTGGCGCAGCTTCTGGGATGCGAACGGGCGGCTCGTTGTCCGCGTCCGCCGTTCCCCGCGCATCGACGAGGCGCGGCCGCTGGCGGGGCTGCGCGTGGCGGTGGATGCGGGGCATCCGCCGGGCGGCGCCATCGGCCCCACGGGATACACCGAGGCGGAGGCCAACCTGGGCATCAGCAAGCACCTGGTGCGGATGCTGCGCGAGGCGGGCGCCGAGGTGCTGGAGACGCGGCCGGACACGGCGGGGGTGGAGCTGGGCGTGCGCCCCATCCGCGCGGCGGAGTGGGACGCGCACCTGCTGGTCTCCGTGCACAACAACGCGTTCCCGGACGGCGTGAACCCGTTCGAGAACAACGGGACGAGCGTGTTCTACAACCAGCCGCAGTCGCTGGGGCTCGCGCGGCACATGCAGCGCGAGCTGCTGCGGGAGTTCGGGCTGCGCGACCTGGGCGTGGCGCGGGCGGACCTGGCGCTGGTGCGGCCCACGTGGATGCCCAGCATCCTGAGCGAGACCATGTTCCTGATGGTGCCGCAGCAGGAAGCCGCGTTGCGTGACCCGCAGGTGCAGGAGCGCATCGCCCGCGCGCACTTCCGCGCGCTGGAGGCGTTCCTGCGGGACCGCTCGGCGGGGCGGACGGGCGCGGACCCGGTGGGGGCGCGGTAGGGACGGACGGCGGGAACTGCGGGGGACAGGGGACAGGGGACAGGGGACAGGGGACAGGGGACAGGGGACAGGGGGAGCGTCGCTGCGCGACGGGGAGCCCTCTCCCCCGCCGGCCTTTTCGCTCGTTCCTCGCGACGGTCGGCGACCCCTCCCCCAACTTCGGGGGAGGGGTTGGCGCACGGACGAGTCCCGCCTGTCACACGGGACAGCCGCCGGGCGTAGTAGATTCCCAACGCGCGCCGGAGTATTGTTTGCGGGCCGATTCTGCGCGGCGCGTCCTCGGATTGACAGTCCGCGAGGGTTCGGCCGATCCGCGGCCGTTCTCCCCCTCTCCGCGCGCAGTTTGCGCGGGGAGGGGCCAGGGGAGGGGCCCCTCGCCCGTGCACGAACCGCAGTTAAACCTCCCCCAGGGGTTTTTGGGGGAGGTGCGAGCCTAAGCGAGCGGTGGGGGCGCCGCTGGGTCTCCGCCATCGGGTACATCGTCATCATCATCCATCATCCCGACCACGATCCCATGACCCGCGTCCGGGCCGTTTCCCTCGCGCTGTCCCTCGTCGCGGCCGTCGCGCTGGCGTGCACGCCCGCCCGCGCGCAGGTGGCGCCGGACGCGCGCTGGCACACGTTCGACACGCCGCACTTCCAGGTGCACTACCAGGAAGGGCTGGAGCCGCTGGCCCGCCGCGCCGCCGCCCGCGCGGAAGAGGCGCGCGCCATCCTGGATTCCGTGCTGGTGCAGGGGCCCCGCGGCCGCGTGCACCTGGTGCTGGGCGACAACCTGGACTACTCCAACGGCCTGGCGAGCCTGTTCCCGCGCAACCGCGTGGTCGTGTACGCCCACGCGCCCACGGACGAGCCCTCGCTAGCGTACGCGTACGACTGGCTGGAGCTGGTGGTGACCCACGAGCTGGCCCACGTGCATCACCTGGACTACGCCAGCCCCCTGCTGCGGAGCTTTCGCAACGTGCTGGGGCGAAACCCGCTGCTGTTCCCCAACGCCACGGTGCCGCGCTGGACCACGGAGGGGCTGGCGACCTACCTGGAGTCGCGGCTCACGGGCGTGGGACGCGTGGAGGGCACCTACCACGAGATGCAGCTGCGCACGGCCGTGCT
>DATING010000209.1:0-1702 GCA_035474555.1 Longimicrobium sp.
GTAACAGGTGTCGTACGGCGTCTGGCAACGCTTGGAGATGCAGTCGGGGTAGCCCGTGCACCACTCCGTCTCGATGGTGTCGTGGCCGCGCACCGTGCCAATGCCGCGCTGTTGGCCGGTCTCGAACGAGTCCACCTTCAGGTTGTCCAGCGTGAGGTTCAGCTTGCGCATGGGGTCCTCCCGGTGAGATGGAGAAGAAGGGTCGCTGGTGCCGCCCCGCATCCTCCCTCGGCAGGAGAACGCGTGACGCGCGCACCAAACGCGCCTTCATTCTCGATCAATGCGGCGCGGTACGCAACCATCCTGTGCGATGACGTGTGCAAATCCGGACGGTGCGTCGCTCACGATCCCGGTTCCCCGTCGGCGGAAAGGTGGGCCAGCAGCCGGTCCAGCTCCTCCTCCGACATCTCGTCCACGTCCGCCACTCCCACCCCCGCGCCCTCGCCCGCCGCGGCCGGGAGCCCGGCGCCGTCCCCGCGCGCCGAAGCGTGCTCTGCCCCGCCGGCCGGCGCGTTCCACGCCTCCAGCACCCGGCGCTGCTCGTCGGCGCTGGCCAGCTCCAGGTGCGAAAGCCGCACGTCCGCGTCGTCCGCCACCTGCTCCAGCACGCGCTGCAGGTGGTCCAGTATGCGCCGCACGGTGCCGGCCTGGAACAGGTCGGTGCTGTACTCCAGCACGCCCCCCACGCGCCCGGACGCCGCGATCACGCCCAGCGTCAGGTCGAAGCGCGACGTCTGCACCTCGCCGTCCATGCCGCGCACCTCCACGCCGGGCAGGCGCTCCCCGCCCGCGGACACGTCGTTGAACGTGAACATCACCTGAAAGAGGGGCGAAAAGCCCAGGCTGCGCTCCGGCCGCAGCTCGGCCACCAGCTTTTCGAACGGCAGCGCCTGGTGCTCGTACGCCCCCAGCGTGGTCTCGCGCGCCCGCCGCAGGATCTCGCGGAAGGTGGGGTCGCCGGACAGGTCGCCCCGCAGCACCAGCGTGTTGACGAAGAAGCCGATGAGCCCCTCCACCTCCCGGCGCGTGCGCCCCGCGATGGGGCTGCCGATGACCACGTCCTCGCTCCCCGAGTAGCGCGCCAGGATCACCTGGAACGCACCCAGCAGCACCATGAACAGCGTGGCGCCCTCGCGCTGGCCCAGCGCCGTCAGCCGCTCCACGAGCGATTCGGGGAGCTGGAAGCGCTCCCGGGCGCCGCGGTGGCTCTGCTCCGCCGGCCGGGGGTGGTCCGTGGGCAGCTCCAGCAGCGCGGGGGCGCCCGCCAGCTGCCCCGTCCAGTAGGCGAGCTGCCGCTCCAGCACGGGCCCCTGGAGCTGCTCGCGCTGCCAGACGGCGTAGTCGGCGTACTGCACCGGCAGCTCCGGCAGGGGCGACTCGCGTCCGTCCCGGTACGCGCCGTAGAGCGCCGACAATTCGCCGAGGAGGATGCCCGAGCTCCACCCGTCCGTGACGATGTGGTGGAGGGCCAGCACCAGCACGTGGTCCTCCGCGCCCAGCCGCAGCAGCCTGGCGCGGAACAGGGGGCCCGCCGCCAGGTCGTACGGCCGCACCCCCTCGTCGTGGGCACGGCGCCGGGCCTCGCCCTCGCGCTCCGCCTCATCCACCCGCGTCAGGTCCTCCACGGGGAGGACGAAGCCCGCGAAGGGCGCGACGACCTGCGCCAGCCGGCCCCGCACCTCGGCGAAGACCGTCCGCAGCG
>DATING010000210.1:0-1828 GCA_035474555.1 Longimicrobium sp.
TTTCCCCAGGGCCGCATCTGGCCGTCGTTCAAGCGCCCGCTGGGCTTCCATCCCGGCATCGGACTGCTTGCGCGGGAGCTGGCGCCGCTCGTCGTCCTTCCCGTCGCGCTGCACGTGGAGCCGCTGAACGCCACCCGCGCCACCGTCTTCGCCTCCGCGGGGGAGCCGATGCGGGTGGATGGCGCGCTGGACGCGGCGGACGTGGAGGCCGCCGTCACGCGCGAGCTGGATGCACTGCTCGCCTTTCTTGCCCGCCACGGGGAGGATGCGCCGCGCCACTGGCCGGGGCCGACGGGACGGCTGGCGGCTGAGCCCGCGCCGGCATCGGCGTCCGCACCGACGATGGCGACGGCGACGGCGGAGGTGGGATGATGGATGGGGTGCGGGATGCGGAGGAGCCGAGGGGCGGAAGGATTGAAAGACGGGAGCGATTGAAATCGCGGCTACAACGTCACACTGTCCGCCTCCGCGGACACCGTCGCGGGCGGGGTGAGGCGGCGGGCGGCGGAGGGTCGGCGTGATCGGGCTCGACCTGCTCGCGACGGGGCTGCTCGCGGTGATGTTGGCCGTGGCGCTGTACAACCTGCTCACGGCGCCGCGGCTGGAGCGCGCGGGGGAGCCGGCATCGTTCCCCGCCGTCAGCGTCCTGGTCCCCGCGCGCGACGAGGCGGAGAACCTGCGGCGCACCCTCCCGCTCCTGCTCGCGCTGGAGTATCCGCGGCTGGAAGTCCTCCTGCTCGACGACCGCTCGGGAGATGGGACGGCGGACGTCGCGCGGAGCCTCGCCGGGTCCGGGCGCGCGCCGCTGCGGGTAATGCACGGCACGGAGCCGCCGCCGGGGTGGGTGGGGAAGAACTGGGCGTGCCATCAGCTCGCCGCGGCCGCGACGGGGGACGTGCTCGTGTTCTGCGACGCGGACGTGGAGGCCGCGCCCGCCGCCGTCCGCCGCTCCGTCGCGGCCATGCAGGCGCACGGCGCCGGGGCGATGACCGCGCTCCCCCGCCAGCGGTTCGACGGCTGGGCGCAGGCGGCGGTCGTTCCCGTCGTCGCGCAGCTCCCCGTCCTCGCCATGCTGCCGATTCGGCTGATCCCCATCGTCCGCTCGCCGTCGCTCTCCATGGCGAACGGGCAGTGGCTCGCCTTCAGCCGCGCGGCGTACCAGGCGTGCGGCGGGCACGAGGCGGTGCGCGGCGAGGTGCTGGAGGACGTCGCGCTGGGCCGGCGGATCAAGGCGAGCGGCGAGCGGCTGGTGGTCTGCGTCGCATCGTCCCTGCTCGCCGTGCGGATGTACGACAGCGCGGCGCAGATGCGCGAGGGCTTCCGCAAGAACCTGTATCCGCTGCTCGGCGGGCGCCGGCTGCCCTTCGCCGTCGCGCTGGTGCTGCTGGCAATCGCGTGGCTGGTTCCCCTGGCCGCCGTCGTCCGCGGATCGCCCGCCGCGCTGGTGCCGCTCGGGCTCCTGGCGGCGCTGCGGATCGCGGGCGTGCTGCTCTTTCGGCACGGATGGATGACGGCGCTGCTGCATCCCATTGGCGCGCTGGCGGCTGCCGCGCTCGCCGTGGAGTCGTGGATGGGCCACGAGCGCGGGCGGGTGAGCTGGCGCGGCAGGGAGGTGCCGACGGGAAAGAAATCCTCTGGGACGCGGGGGCCGGTCGCCGCCGATTCCTGGTAACTAGCCGCCGGCTCAACGGCGTTGTCCCAACCTGGCCAGGCGATGTACCCTTGCCCGGCCGTTAACTAACGGGCAATGTTCACGGCTGCCCGGTCGTTTTCAACCTCTTTCTGGAGACCATAATGTTCGGCTTGATCATACTTGGGGTCACGAGTT
>DATING010000211.1:0-4926 GCA_035474555.1 Longimicrobium sp.
TCACGTGCGGAACGGGTCCGGACACGCGCGGGGCGGGGGACACCGTCGCCGGAGCCGCGCCGCCCTTGCCCCGCCACTGCGCGTCGGCGCCCACGATGGTGAGGCCCGAATCGGGGTAAAAGGGCATCAGTTCGCGCCCCAGCGCCTCGCCCACGCGGTCGATGGCCTGCTGCACGGACAGGCCCACTTCCCAGTCCGCCAGGTCCCACGCCATGATCTTGGCGATGGACAGGCTGTTGCGGACGGTCCACGGCTCCGGCTGAAAGTGCAGGGTGACGAACTCCGGCGGCAGGGGCCCGGGATGGTCCTCCATCCACGCGTTCACGCCGTCCGCGTACGCCTGGAGCATGCGGCGGTGCTCCGGGGCCAGCCGCGCCTCGTTTTCCGCCGCCGCGCGGCCCATGCCCACGGTGCGCAGGAACTTGTCCGTGGGGAGCAGGTTCTCGCCCAGGATCTCGGCCATGCGGCCGTCCGCCACGCGGCGGAACAGCTCCATCTGGAACATGCGGTCCTGCGCATGGACGTAGCCCATGGCGCGGAACAGGTCTTCTTCGCCGCGCGCCCACACGTGCGGCACGCCCAGCGAGTCGCGCCATACCTCCACGGGCGCGTCCAGGCCGGCGATGGCCGTATCTCCGCCGGGCTGCGCGGAGCGCGCGAAGAACCACCAGCGCCCCGCGAAGGCCGCGACGAGCAGGATCGCGACCAGCGCCAGCAAGCCAATGAGGAGCTTCTTCAGCATGGGGATGCGGACGGTGTGGCCGGTGGGGCGGCGGGTGCGCGGATGCGTTTCGGTGGATGTGGGAGAATGCGATGGAACGCGGCGCGCGGTCAAGGCGGGGCGGGGGACCCACCCGAACGAGCACAGCGTGCGCGGGCCTCACCGCCGGGCCACACCGGTCCCCCGCACGCGGGACGTCGCCGGGGCGGACGACGACGTCCAGGGCGATCCGGGGCCTGGCGGCCAGGCCCGGGATCGCCCTGGACGGAGCGCGGCGCGCCCGTCAGCCGCCTACGGCTTCCAGACGGGGTCCCACAGGCGGCCGTGCAGGCTCATCACGGGCAGCACCTGGCCCGTGGCGACCTCGATCAGGTCCGTGATGCCGCTGCCCGAGCGGTCCGCCAGCAGCCATTTGCCGTCCGGCGACCACGAGAAGGTGACGTACACGTACTCCGGCGGCGAAACGCGGCGGATGAACGTGCCGTCGGCCCGCATCAGCCGAATCTCCACGCCGGAGGTGCCGCCGGCGCTGGACGGCACGCCGTACGCGACCTGGTCCGCGTCCACGGGCGACCAGCGCGCCCCGGTGCCGCCCGCGACGGTCCGCTGGCCCCCCGTGGACTGGTCCAGGATGCGCAGCCCTTCCGGCCTGCGCCTCGTGCTGAAGACGACGAACCGCCCGTCCGGCGACACGGAGGGATCGGTATCGCCCTCGTAGTACGTGGCCCGGGCGCCCACGCGCGCCAACCCCGCGCCGTCGGGCCGCGCCCGCCAGATCTCGGACCTGCCGTAGTCGTTGGGCAAGCCGACCACGGTGTCGGGGACGGCGGAGAAGTAGATCCACGCCCCGTCGCGCGAGTAGGTGGCGTTGGCGCTCTGGAGGATGCGGGGCTGGTCCGGCAGCAAGCGCGTGAGAACGCCCTCCGGCGTGGCGAGCGTGACGTGGTTCACGCCGTAGCCGAACGTCTGTCCCCCGTGGTTCATCAGCAGGTGCGTGCCGGCGGGCGACCACTCCTGGTCTGGCCGCCACCAGTACCCGATGTCGAACGACGTGGGGTCGGAGCCGTCCAGGTTCACGAACATCATCCGCGCGGTGTCGCCCGTGATCCGATGCATCCAGTGGCCGGCGATGCGGCCCTGCGGCACCACGCTCACCCAGCCCGTGTCGGCCAGGGCCCCGGCCCGCGCGATCCAGCTTCCCCGGCCCACGGCCGTCGCGCGCACCTCGCCGTCCGCGGGCGTCACGGGGCCCGCGCCCGCCGTGACGACGACGGGGTCCGGGCGCACGTTGCCGTTGCGGTCCACGACGGACGCGCGCCAGGCGAACGTCTTGGTGGTGTACATCGCCGTGTCGGCCGGGAGTGCCTCGACGCGCGCGGGGTTGCCGGGGAGGAGCGTGAACGTGGCCGTGTCTTCGTAGCCCAGGGCGGGCACGCGAACCACCAGCCGCGCCGTCCCCGCGCGGTAGCCGGCCTGCAGCACGGTGCCGGCCTGCCCGCTCGCGTCCGTCGTGTCGCTGCCACGGCGGTCCGGCAGCACGTACGGGCCGTTCCAAAAGCCGAGCGATTCGAAGCGCACCTCCACGAACGGCAGCGCCCGCCCCGTGGAGTCGCGGACGACCACGCTCAGCGGCACGGCCAGCGTGGCGCCGACGGTGTCGGTTTGTGCGTCGCCGGAGACGATCTCGAAGCGGGGCGGCGGCGGTGGATCGGGGTGGGACGGGTTTTCGCAGGCGGCCGCCGTGGCGCACGCGGCGGCGAGGAGCACGAGACGAGTAAGGCTGCGCATGCGACCGGCGGAGTAGGGCACGTGAGGAGGGTGTGCGTGAAAGATGTGCGCCCCGTCCGGTTCTGGCAACCCCCGCCGGCCCCCGCCCTCGCGCCCGCGACGAAGCTCCACCTCCCTCATCCCGAAGCTGAGAAAACAACTGTCTCACGCAGAGACGCGGAGACGCAGAGAGAAGAGAAAAGCAGAGAGAGGGGAACCGGAGCGGCGGCCTCTGCTCCTCTTTTCTCCCATTGTTTTCTCTCCGCGCCTCCGCGCCTCTGCGTGAGGCCCATTCTTTTTGCGGATCTGGTAACAGGGGGTTTGGGGGGCCGCGGGCGAGGCTTGCGGGCACGGGGGGGCGCGCGGGCTGCGCCACGATGCAGAACACCCTCCCCCACGCGCATCGTGAGAGAGGGTGTCGTATGCCGGGCTGCCCGCGTGCGATCGCTACACCGCCGCGGTCGCGGGAAGCGCCACCGATCCCGGCTCGTCCAGCAGCGGGTAGCCCTCGGACCGCGCGACGTAGGTGGCGGCCGTGATGTCGCCGGCCACGTTCAGCGTGGTGCGGCACATGTCCAGCACGCGGTCCACCCCCAGGATGATGCCGATGAGGGCCGGGTTCACCCCGATGCTCGCCAGCACCAGGATGATGAACGGGATGGACCCCGACGGCACGCCCGCCGTGCCGATGCCCCCCAGGATGGCCAGGTACGCCACCGTCAGCTGCCCGCCCAGCGTCAGCTCCACCCCCGCGATCTGCGCCAGGAACAGCACCGTCACGCCCTCGTACAGCGCCGTGCCGTTCTGGTTGGCCGTGGCGCCCACCGTGAGCACGAAGGAGTTGATCTGCGGCGGCACGCCCAGGTTCTGCTCGCTCACCCGCAGCGCCGTGGGGAGCGTGGCGTTGCTGGACGACGTGCTGAACGCCGTGAGCAGCACCGTCTTGATGCGCCGGAAGAACTCGAGCGGCGAGATCTTGGACAGCACCCGCACGGAGATGGAGTACACGACGAACATCTGGATGGCCAGCCCCAGCAGCACCGTCAGCATGAACCACGCGAGGGTGCCCAGCAGGTCCAGCCCGAACCCCGCCGTGTTGGCGAAGAGCAGGGCGAACACGGCGACGGGCGCCATCTTCATGATGATCTCGATGAGCTTGACCGAGAGCTCGAAGAGCGAGTCCATCACGCGTAGAAACGGCGCCACCACCGATGCCTTGACCAGCGTGGCCGCCACGCCCAGCGCCAGGGCAAAGAACATCAGGTGCAGCAGGTTGGGCGTGTCGCCCGCGATGCTGGCGATGGGGTTGGCGGGGATGAGCGTCTCCACCGCCTCCGTCAGCGGCGGCTTCTTTGCGGCCGGCTTGCCGGCTTCCGCCGCCTCGACCCGCGCCTGCGCCTGCTCGCCGTAGCGGGCCTCCAGCGCCGCCGCCGTCTGCGCCGACACGCGCTCGCCGGGGCGGATGGTGTTGGCCAGCGTAAGGCCGATGACCACGGAGATGGCGGAGACCACCAGCGTGTAGCCGAACGCCTTGGCGCCCACACGCCCCAGCTTGCGGATGTCGCCCACGCCGGCCACGCCCACCACGAGCGCGGAGAACACGAGCGGGATGACGATCATCAGCAGCAGGCGCACGAACAGGCCGCCGATGGGCTGCGCGATGTTGCGCACCGTCCACGCGAGCCCCGGATGGTCCGGGCCCAGCGTGGCGCTGGCGATGAGCCCCGTGACGGCGCCCAGCACCAGGCCCAGCAGGATCTTGGTGTGCAGGGGCATGCCGCGCGGCCTGTCGGGCGTGCGGTCGTCCAGGTCCGTCGTCATCTCCCGCTCCCACGCGTTGGGATCGCCCCGCCGCGCGTCGTCCGGTCGCTGCTCGTCCACGAGTGCCGTTCTGGAAAAAAATCAGGAAATCAGGGGTCCGCGCGGCGGGTGGGGCCGCGAGACCGTCGTCGGGAAGGTACCGCCGATCGGCGCGCGCGGCCCGTGGGGCGCGCGCAGGGGCCCGATTTTACGCCTTCCGGACGCTCCTGCGCAACCGTCAGCGGGGGAACGCGCTCTTCCGCGTCCCCCCGCTGGGTGGTTTCCGGCCGTCCTGGGCGCCCGGGTTCCGCGGCTCAGTCCTCGGCGCGGCCGGGGACCGGCGGCGAATCCGGCCCGATGCCGTCCGGGTCGAAGTGCTCCTTGCTGCTCATCAGGCGGGCGAACGCCCACCCGGTCAGCCCGAGCACGAACGTCCAGCTCAGGGCCATGAAGATGATTGCCTGCGTCGTCATCGCGTCACGCGGGGTGAGTGGTGGCGTCCGGCACTACGCCGAGCGGCGTGTCCTCGATCTCGCGGAACCCGGCACGATCGTCGTACCCGTTCCGCTTCCAGGCCATCCGGATGGCGACGCACGAAGCCACCACGAAGCCCAGCATGACCAGGCGCGCGATCAGCA
>DATING010000212.1:0-2568 GCA_035474555.1 Longimicrobium sp.
GGAGTCGATTTCCGGCGGGGGCGGCAGTCCGCGCAGGCGGACTTCGTGTGGTTGTTGCGGCGAATTCATTCGCTCGGCCGTCCAGAGCGTCAATAGTCCAACGGCTGTTGGACTATTGATACTGTGGACACCGTACCAAAAAATCAGTTAAGCAGTTGAAGCCTCGTTCGGCGAGCGCAAGCGAGCCGAGACGGGGCTTACCGCTTTCCCAGCGGCGGATTTATCCGCTCAGGACGGAGACGTGCTGGAATGCTGACTCTCGCACTTTCGCACTTTCGCACTTTCGCACTTCTCCTACGTCCCCGGCCGCGGACGCACCCGGCTGGTGGCCTGGGCCTGGAGCGGGTCGTCGGGCCAGTAGTGCTTGGGATAGCGCCCCTTCAAGTCCTTCTTCACCTCGAAGTAGCCGCTGCGCCAGAAGCTCGCGAGGTCGCGCGTCACCTGCACGGGGCGGTGCGCGGGCGACAGCAGGTGGATGACGAGCGGCACGCGCCCGCCCCCCACGCGCGGCGTCTCCGTCATCCCGAACAGCTCCTGCAGCCGCGCGGCCAGCACGGGGGCGTCCGGGTCCGCATAGTCGATGGGGATGCGCGAGCCGCTGGGCACCTCCAGGTGCGACGGCACCAGGTCGTCCAGTGCCGTCCGCCGCTCCCATCCCAGCAGGTTCAGCAGGATGTCCGTCAGGTCCAGCCGCTGCACCTCGTCCCAGCGGGACAGGCCGTAGACGTACGGCCCCAGCCACTCCGCCAGCCCGTCCCGCAGCGCCGCGTCCGACACGTCCGGCCACGTGGGATCGTGCCGGTGCATCAGCAGAATCCGCTCGCGCAGCTGCATCGCGCCCTTGCTCCACGGCAGCGCATCGATCCCCGCATCCGCGATCGCCCCCAGCAGCGCGGCGGATACGCGGTCCGGATCCGCATCCGCCAGCGGCGCCTCGTGCAGCACCAGCGCGCCCAGCCGCTCCCGCCGCCGCGCGCGGACGGCCCGCGCCTCCGCGTCCCAGGCGACCGTTTCCTCCGTCTCGGTCTGCTCCGCGAAGTGGCGCTCGATCTCCTCCAGCTCCACGGGCGCGGCGAGATAGACGCGGCTCTCGCGCCCTGTCCCATCCAGCTCCGCCGCCACCAGATAGGCGGATGCGGACAGCGGATCCCCCTCCACCAGCGCCGCGCCCCGGCCGTTGCGCAGCCGGTAGCGCCCCGGCCGCCCCGTGCGCCGCTGCCCGATGCGGTCCGGATACGCGAGCGCCAGCAGCACCCCGGCCGCGCACGGATCGCCCTCCTCCCCGCGCACGCCCAGCCGGCGCCGCCACTCGCGCCCCTCTGCCATCACCCGCCGCAGCGCGCCGATGTCCGCCGACCCGCGCACGCGCCGGTTGGATGCGAGGTCCCGCAGCGCCTCCAGCCGCAGCCGCAGGTCCGCGTCCGGCGGCCCATCCCCGCGGCGAAAGACGTCGCGCTCGCTCAGCAGGGCGGCCAGGTCGCACGCCAGTCCGCCGAGCCCCATCTCCTTTGCCCGCAGGATCATGTGCGCCAGCCGCGGATGCAGGGGCAGGGCAGACATCCGCCGCCCGTGCGGGGTGGCGGCGCCCGCGCGGTCCAGCGCGCCGAGCTCCGCGAGCAGCTCACGCGCCTGCGCGAAGGCGGCGGGGGGCGGCGGATCCAGCCACGCCAGCTCCGCGGGATCGGCCACGCCCCACGCGGCCAGCTCCAGCGCGAGCGGCGCCAGGTCCGCGTCCAGGATCTCCGGCGTGCCGTGGGGCACCAGGCCGGCCTGCGCGTGCTCCGGCCACATCCGCCAGCAGACGCCCGGCGCCACCCGCCCCGCGCGCCCCGCCCGCTGCACGGCCGACGCGCGCGACACCGTCACCGTCTCCAGCCGCGTCATCCCCGTCCGCGGCGAAAAGCGGGGCACGCGCATGAGCCCCGAATCCACCACCACGCGCACCCCCTCGATGGTCAGGCTCGTCTCCGCGATGCTCGTCGACAGCACGACCTTGCGGCGGCCGGGCGGGCTGGGGGCGATGGCCTCGTCCTGCGCGGGCTGCGGCAGGTTGCCGTACAGCGGCATCACCCGCACGTGGGACGGCAGATCGGAATCCCGCAGCATCTCCTCCACGCGCCCGATCTCCCCCGCGCCGGGGAGAAAGACGAGCACGTCCCCGTCCGACGCATCCACCGCCTGCCGGACCGTGCGCGCGACCGCCGGCTCCACGCGCCCCTCCGGCCGGCTAGGCAGATAGCGGACGTCCACGGGAAAGCTGCGTCCCTCGCTCGTGACGACGGGCGCGCCGCCCAGCAGCGCGGCAACGGGGGCGCCGTCCAGCGTGGCGCTCATCACCAGTACGCGCAGGTCCTCGCGGAGGAGGGCGCGCGACTGCAGCGTGAGCGCCAGCCCCAGGTCCGCGTGCAGGCTGCGCTCGTGGAACTCGTCGAAGATCACGAGCCCCACGCCCTCCAGCGCCGGATCGCTTTGCAGCATCCGCGTCAGCACGCCTTCCGTAACGACCTCGATGCGCGTCGTGGGCCCCACGCGGGTCTCCATCCGCACGCGATAGCCGACCGTCCCGCC
>DATING010000213.1:0-5081 GCA_035474555.1 Longimicrobium sp.
TGGCGTCGCGGGAGATCACGTCGCGTCGCGTCCCCTGCCCAGGGGCCCGTCCAGCTGCACCAGCGGCTTGCGCACCACGCGGCCGCGGGGGCCGTGCGCGTAGAAGTCCTCCCAGGGATGACGGTCCGCGCGCACCACGTGGCGATCGTGGTCCGTCTCGTACACGCGCGAGCACCCCTCGCAGAACGTCGCCGCCAGCGCCGGCTCGCGCGCGGCGCGGCGCGGATTGGCGGTGAGCCGGCGCAGGGCGCGGTACGCGGGCGAGTTCCACACCTCCCACACGCCCTGGTCAAAGACGTTGCCCACCGCGCGCCGGTCCGCATCCTCCGTGTACTGCATGCCGATCCGGTGCGTGCAGCAGGGGATCACGTCGCCGTCGTAGCGCACCAGCAGGGCAAAGTGCGGCCACATGCAGCGCGGCGCCCACCCCGCGGGCCGGGGCCCCGCCACCCGCACGCGCCCGTCGTCGAAGTCCGTGTAGTTGTACAGCGAGCCCCAGAAGTCCGTGAACTGGTCCACGCCCGCCTCCGTAAAGCGCGCGCGGGCCACCTCCAGCTCGTGCAGGTTGTGCTGGAACTTGATGTACTGCACCTCCACCCGCGGCCCCGCACGGCCCGACTCGCGGCGCAGGCGCAGCAGCCGGTCCAGGTTGTCCAGCACGCGGTCGATGCGGCCGCCCACCCGCGTGCGGCCGTACGTCTCCTGCGTGAGCCCGTCCACGCACACGCTCAGGTGCGTGAGGCCGCTGTCCAGCAGCGCCCGCAGCCGCTCGTCGGGAAGGTCGAAGCTGAAGTTGCTGCTCACGTGCGCGTTGAGCCCCGCTTCGCGCGTGGCGTCGCAGATCTCCTCCAGGTGCGGGTGCATGAGCGGATCGCCCAGGTAGTACAGCGACACCGCGGCCGTGCGCCCGGACAGCTGCCCCACCACCTCGCGGTAGCGGTCCACGGACATCCGCTGCTCCCCCCGAAAGCGCTGCTGCGCGAGCAGGGGGCTGGAGCCCTCGGAGGGGGTCGAGTGCACGCAGACGGTGCAGCGCAGGTTGCACAGGGGCGAGATGTCCACCTTGGCGACCACGGGCCCGGCGCGCATCACCTCGTGCCGCAGGGCCCACTGGGTGCCGGCAAGCAGCAGGTTGGCCGCCTTGCGCGGCGTCAGGTGGTCGGTGATCCACGCCTGGCGGCGCCACATGTGCGCCAGGGTGCCCGCCGGCCGGGCCGTCCGCCGAACGGAGAGCCGCCTCATGCCCCCACCTCCTGCCCAAGGGTCCCGGCCAGCTGCCGCGCCCGCGCCGCCGCCATCGCGGACGACATGTACTCGAACCGCCCCTGCCGGCCGCTCAGGCTGATGCCGTGCGCCTCCAGCCGCCGCTGCTCCGCCTCCACCCGCTCCGGGTCGCCGATGCGGAAGATGGGATACGCGCGCTCCATGACGTGCTGGCCCACCAGCGTGGGCGCCCCGTCCGTCAGCCCCACCTCGCGGGCGTGGGCCTCGAAGTCCGCGCGCAGCTCCGCCAGCGCCCCCGGCGACGTGTCGCGCGCGGTGACCTCCACCGTGAACCAGTCCGCGCCGTCCGCCGGGCCGTAGAAGCGGGAAAAGACGGTGATGCGCTTCCACCGCCCGCGCCGGCTGAAGTTGTAGAGAAAGGCGCCGTCCGGGCGCACGCGGCCGCGGTAGAAGAGCGACAGCATGGGCGCGTTGTCGAACTTCATGGCCGGCGCCTCCCCCAGCAGGCGCAGCATCACGGGGATGGGGATGGTGGAGACCACCGCGTCGTACGCCCGCGTCTCGCCGCCCACCTCCAGCGCGAACCCCTCCGCCCCGCGCTCCACCCGGCGCACCTCCGCCCCCAGGTGAATGCGCACGCCGCGCCCGGCCAGGTCCTCGCCCACCGCGCTCCACATCGCGTCGAACCCCTCCGCCGGGCGCACGTGGAGGGTGCGCGGGCCGCCGCCCCGCCCCGCCCACGCGCGCAGCTTGTTGCGCAGCAGCCGCAGCAGCGTGTAGTCGCGGATGCGGACGATGGTCTGCTCCGTGAGCTGCAGCGCGATCTCGCGGTCGGGGATGCCGTACAGCCGCTCGATGTACAGCGGAAGGCCGCTCCACCGGTACAGCGGCCCCCCCATGTAGAAGCGCGCGTAGCCCGGGACGGTGTCGCGCCGGCGGTGGCGCAGCTTTCCCCAGAGCAGCCCCGCGCCCGCCAGGGCCGCGCGCACCACCCCGTTGTCGCGCAGAAAGCCGCCCAGGGTGAGCGGGTAGCCGTCCCAGGTGCCGGCGGGGGTCACCGAAAGGCAGGGTGTGGGCACGGAGGGCATTTGCCTGGCCAGCGCGGGAAAGCTCCGCAGCAGCTCGTGCTCGTGCCCAAAGGCGAACGCGCCGATGTCGAACTCCAGCCCGTCCGCGCGCACGGAGCGCAGCAGCCCGCCCAGGCGCGTGTCGCGCTCGTACACGTCGATCTCCATCCCCGCCCGGTCCGCCAGCTCACGGGCCACCATCAGCCCCGAGATCCCGCCCCCCAGCACGGCAACTCTCATCTGCCCGCTCCCGTCGTGGTGAACCCTGGGGACGCGCCGCCCGTGGTGGCGCCTTGTGCGCGTGGGTCGGCGCGGAGTGCGGTGGTTCGGGGGAGGGGGATCAGCCCGTCTCGTCCCACCACTGGCGCAGCAGGTTGCCCGCGACGCGCAGGCGGTAGGCGGCCGTGGAGCGCACGTCGTCAACTACGCAGGCGGATCCAACGGCAACAACAGCGGATTGGCTTCCATCCAGCCCCGAATAAAGCGCGTCAAATCGCCAAAGGTCAGATCTGCGGGGTCGAGCGCCAAGTCGGCGCATACCTTCGGCAACTCGCTGCGGAACCCGTGATAGCGGGTGATGATCATCTCTCCGCCAGGCAGGAGAACGTCAGCGGGAGCATGCGACGAGAGGAAGTTGCGCACCACCTTGATTGCCTCGTCAACCTTGCCTCCATGAGACCGGATATCCTGTCCCGCGATGTCGGAGATGTACTTCTGATAGCGGTACTGTTCGGTGTCGAGGATGATCGCGACCTTCCGCTTCTGCTCTGCGCCTCCGAACGCTTTGGCACCCAGGAAGATGCCGAGTTCCAGCGGCATGTTGAATCGCGGGAGGCGGGTTCCCTTATCGAGCTGAGTTCGAGAGACGTCATGAATCGCGAGACGCGACTGTCTGACGATGGCGTTGATCTTTTCGATGCGCACTTGGCTGCTGTCGTCTACCTCCAGCGCGCACCGAGGATAGAAGCCGCAGTCGTAGACAGCAAAAGTAACGGCCTCGAAAAGAGGCCGGTATGTGCTGTCGAAAGGACAGTTGATGAAGACGCTGTTGTCGTAGCCGCGCGCCATGGGATCGTCGATGTTATCGAGCTTGAGTTTTGCTACTCTTCGCTTGGCCCTTGTTCCCGCTCTGCTTGGTTGAATCCATGGTGTCACTCGTAAAACGGCCATTCTCCTCACGGCGAACGTACCGCTTGTCGCTGGAGATGCTCGAACCAGTCTGCCGGTTGGCAGCGGCGCTTTTCACGTTCTTGAATGCACGCGCTGCTTCGCTTACGGTGACTTTCTCGCTCTTGTGTGCCGGCTGCAGCTCTCTGATTTTGGACATGTTACGCCTCCGGGGACAGATTCGCACCTTCGACTAACATACACGATCCAATCCCAAATTTCCACTGCGCCTCTGCGGAAAACGGCGATTGCGGTGCGACGATCCACCCTTCACCGACACCGGTCTCCTCATCCCCCCGTCTCGTCCCACCACTGGCGCAGCAGGTTGCCCGCGACGCGCAGCCGGTAGGCGGCCGTGGAGCGCACGTCGTCGATGGGATGGATCTCGTCCGCCAGCACGGCCCACGCCTCGTCGATGCCGGCGCCCCCGGCCAGCGCCTGCTCCGTGCGCGGCAGGCGGACGACCGTCGCCGCCACGCTGCCCAGGGCGATGCGGGGCTGCGGCGCGCGCACGGCCGCCATCACCACCTTGCTGATGGCCTGCGCCGCGCGGGTCCCCACCTTCCGGAACCACTGCGTCCCCTCCACCCGCGGCACTTCGATCGCGACGATCAGTTCGTCGGGGCGGATGACCGTGGCGCGGTAGCCCGTGTACAGCCCCGTCACGGGCACGCGCCGCTCGCCGTCCAGGCTGCGCAGCACGACGAGGGCGTCCGCCGCGGCCAGCACGGGGAGCGAATCGCCCGCGGGGGAGCCGTTGGCCAGGTTGCCGGCAAAGGTGCCGCGGTTCTGGATCTGCACGCCGCCCACCTCGCGCGACGCGGCCACCAGGGCGGGGAGCCAATCCCGCACCTCGGGGGAGTGGATGGCGTCCGTGTAGGTGGTCAGCGCGCCCATGCGCAGCACGCCGTCGCGCACCTCGATCCCCCGCAGCTCGTCCAGCGGCCACAGGTTGATGAAGCGCCGGTCCGTCGTGGTGCCGAAGTTCAGGTTCACGAACACGTCCGTGCACCCCGCGATGGGCACCAGCGGCCCGTCGTCGCGCAGCAGGGCAAGGGCCTCGTCCAGGGTGCGCGGGCCGCGCAGCTCCAGCGCCGTCGTCGCCGTCTTCATGCGTTCTGGATGGCGCGGTAGATGGCCTCGTAGCCGGTGCAGCGGCACAGGTTGCCCGCCAGCCCGGTGCGCACCTCGTCGATCGTGGGGTCGGGCCCGAGCGCGACGGCGGCCAGGATCATCCCCGGCGTGCAGATGCCGCACTGCGCGCCGCTGAACTCCGCGAACGCGCGCTGCAAGGGGTGCTCGCCCCCCAGCCCCTCGATGGTCGTGACCTCCGCGCCCGCCGCCTGCGCGAACGGGACCAGGCAGCTCACGGCGGGGCGGCCGTCCATCAGCACCGTGCAGGCGCCGCACTCGCCCTCGCCGCACCCTTCCTTGGTGCCGGTGAGCGCGCACTCCTCGCGCAGGACGTCGAGCAGGCGCTTCATGGGATGCGCCTCGACCTCCGCCGGGCGGCCGTTCAGGACGAAGCGCATGCCGTCTCCATGAGCAGTTCGGGGATCGCGGGGATCTGGCGCACGTCCAGCCCCAGGTGCCGGATGGCGTTGACCACGGCCGGCGCGGGGC
>DATING010000214.1:0-1561 GCA_035474555.1 Longimicrobium sp.
GCGCGGGCGGCGTTCAGCCGCACGATCATGGCGTCCGGGTTCACCACGTGCAGGATGACGATGGCCTCCAGCGCCGTGGTCAGCGCACCCCAGGCAAAGCGCTCGCGCTGCCCGCGCAGCACCGTCCACGCGAACCAGCCGAACACCACGCCCAGCCACAGCATGAAGGCCGTGGTGTACAGCCGCAGCTCCGTGAGGCCGTAGGCGTCCTGGTACATCCGCATGCGGTGCAGGCCGCTCCCCATGATGACGAACAGCAGCGCCACCTGCGTCCCCGCCAGCCAGCGGAACAGGCGCGCGTGGGCGGGGCGCTCCTTGCGCACGATCCAGTCGCCGAAGAGCAGCAGGGGCAGCACCAGCCCCGCCACCATCACCAGCTCGAAGAAGCCGCGCCGCGCGTAGTCCGAGTACGACGTGGTCCCCGGCCCCTGGATGAGCTCCGACGTGCCGAAGAAGTAGGGGAGCTGCACGGCCACGAAGGCCAGGAAGAGCAGGTCCAGCAGCCCCAGGACGATCCCCGCCTCCACGATGCCCAGCGACAGCGACTCCGGCCGGCGCACCACCGGCCCCGGCCGGTCGCCGCCGAGGGTCATGGTGCGCAGGACGCCGCCGCACAGCCACGCCACCAGCAGCGAGAACGCCACGTGGCCCAGCAGGGCAGGGAGGTCGAAGCGGAACATCCCGCCCAGCAGCCGCTCGAAGCGCGCGTCCGCCGAGGACAGCAGGCCGCCGAACACCAGCAGCAGCGGCAGGGCGATGGCCGCGCCCCGCAGCGCCGCCACGCCGTTGCGGGCGCCGCCTTCGCTGCGCAGCTCCGCCCAGCGCACGTCGCTGAACAGCAGCTTGGCCGCGCCCACGGCCGCGTCGCCGGCGGAGGCCGCCACGCCCGCCGCGTGGTGCGCGAGGCCGGCGAGACGCACTTGCCCGCCCCGGGCGCGGAGCATCGCCAGCCCCAGGATGATGGCCAGCGCCGCCAGGTCCAGCGCCTTGAGGGTGGGCGAGTCGCGCCACACCATCAGCGCGGCGGTCCCGAGCGCCAGGGGAATCCATCCCATGGACGCATCCTCCGCGTCCGTCCAGCGCTGCAGCAGGGCGATGGTCATCACCAGCGCCGCCGTCCACAGGGCCAGGTTCAGCCCCCAGGGCAGGCTGCGCAGGAGGATGTCGCCCAGGATGCCCAGCCCCACGGCGGCGCCCGCCACGCCCAGCGCGGTCCGCGTCTGCTCGCTCACCCGCAGCGCCGCGGGGGCGGATGCCTGCACGTCGCCGATGCTCATCGCCCCGCCGTCCTGTGGAGGGTGCACCGCGTCGCCTGTGGATTGGAAACCGCTTTCATCCTCGCCTCTCTGGATAAGTTCGAATCACGAACCCGCTGCACTTCGATCCCGCCTTGTCCCGACCGATCCTTCACGATCCTGCACGATCCTGCACGATCCCGCACAATCCCAGCTGATTCCGCACGATCCCGGATGAGTCCGGATTCTCTGCACCGGGGCCGGCTCCGAGCCCCCGGCGAATGAATTCGCGGCAATGAACCCGCGATGTCGGCCTTCGCCGACAG
>DATING010000215.1:0-1898 GCA_035474555.1 Longimicrobium sp.
GACGAAAGCGTACGACCGCGGCGAGAAGTTCCTGCACTACCGCAGGATCGAGCCACTCCAGGAGTACGTGCTGGTCGCGCAGGACCGCGTGCTGGTGGAGCGATTCGTCCGCGCTGGCGAGTTTTGGACGCTGTCCACGATCAGCGACGTGGATGCCTCCCTGGAGCTCACGTCCGTGGGATGCGAGATCCCCCTCCGTGAGATCTACGAGAACGTGGGACTTCCCATTCCCGGCACCCCATCCGGCGGCTGACGCGCTGCGTACCACGGTCGCTAACCGCGAACTAATGATGGTTTGCGGCTGCGGGCGTCCATATTCCCACAACTTCCGATCGTCGTCTTCCGCTGGTCTCTGTTCCTCTCTCTCCTGCCGCCGCTCCATGGCTCCTCAGTCCATCCGCCGTTCCCGGTTTGCTTCGATGATGATCACGGCCGCGCTCGCGGGCCTCGCCGCCGCATGCGGGGACGCGGACGCGCGCGACGCATCGCCCGGCGCGTGGGGCGAAGGGGAGGCGTGGAGGCTGGAGGAGGTGGTGCGGATCGGCTCGGCGGATGGCGGCGGGCCGGACGAGTTCGCGTGGATCGCGGATGTGGAGCTGGACGCGCTGGGCCGCGTGTGGATCGCGGACGGGCAGCAGCACCAGATCCGCGTCTTCGATTCCGCCGGCGCGCACGTGCGCAGCATCGGCCGCAAGGGCGGCGGGCCGGAGGAGTTCAACGGCATTGCGGGGATGGACTGGGCCCCGGACGGCACGCTGTGGGTGCTGGACGGCGGCAACATGCGCTTCGCCATCTACGACACGGCGGGCAAGCTCGTCACCACGCACCGGCGCGAGGTGAACATCACGGTGTCGCCGTGGCCGCTGGGGTTCGACGCGCAGGGCCGGTTCTACGACCTGGCGTCCGTCACGGAATCCGAAGCGCCCACGAAGGTGGTGCGGTTCGGGCCCGGGATGGTGCCGCAGGACACGTTCACCGTCCCCGCGTTCCCGGAGCAGTTCTGGGAGCTGCGCAGCCAGAGCGGCGGCAACACCAGCATCAACCGCGTGAACATCCCGTTCTCGCCCCGCCAGGTTTGGCACCTGGATCCCGCGGGAAACCCGTGGGTGGCCGTCAACAACCAGTATCGGCTGGAGCGGCACCGGTTCGACGGCACGCCGGAGCGGGCGGTGGAGGGCGCGGCCAAGCCCCGGCCGGTCACAGCCGAAGAGCGGGAGCGCGTGCTGGATGGCTACGACGACTTCATCCAGAAGGGTGGAAAGATCGACGCGTCGCAGATTCCCGACACGCACGCGCTCTTCGACGACTTCTTCTTCGGCGAGGACGAGACGGTGTGGGTGAAGCTCGCCACGGGCCGGGACGTTCCCGCGGCCCTGGACGTGTTCGACCGCGCCGGCGCGTATCTGGGCCGCGTGCAGGGCCCGACCCGCATCAGCCCGTCCCCCGCGCCCGCGTTCCGCGACGGGCGTATGGCCGCGGTGATCGCGGACGAGGACCACGTGCCAGCCGTGATCATCATGCGCGTGGAAAAGCCGGAGCGCTGACGCATCCAGCTTGGTCCGCAAGAGTCTCGTGCTGGCCGTCCCGATCCACTAGATTGGCACGTCTTACGGAGCGGCAACGGGTGGCGGGCAACCCTGCGGCGCGCACCGCGTCCAATCCCGCAGCGGCAAATCCTTTTCCACAGGATGCGATCATGCGAATTCCCTTCGTTCTCGTCCTGCCGGTGCTGGCCGGCTGCACGTCGACGGCGGCGGAACCGGCCACGCAGCCCGCGCCGGAGCGCCGGCCCGTCATCACGCGGATCGTACGGACGGACACGCCCCGCATCACCACGATCGACGCTGTGAAGGGGACGGGCCAGAGGATCGAGATCATCGACGGGGCCTGCCAGACGG
>DATING010000216.1:0-3756 GCA_035474555.1 Longimicrobium sp.
TAGCCCCCGCGGCTTTCTGATCCGCAACGCCGCACAACGATCAACGAAGCACAACGGAGCGGACCCGCAGGGGGCACTGTTCCCGTAACGCACCCCATCGCGCGTGGGTTGCGATTCGTGTCGCGTGGACGAGAGCCATCTCCTGGCTTCCGGTGCTTTCCCCGCCCGCCTGCCCATCCTATATTCCCGCCCCGACCGACAGCCTGATCGGCACACCGCGCCGGCTCGCCGCGAAAGATGCGCGGACGGGCCGGCGCTCGCGCACGCGCACGCACGACGACTGAAGCGATAGATGCCCAAGCGCACCGACCTGCAGAGCATCCTCATCCTGGGCTCCGGGCCCATCGTCATCGGCCAGGCGGCCGAGTTCGACTACAGCGGCACGCAGGCCGTCCGCGCCCTGCGCGAGGAGGGCTACCGCGTGATCCTGGTCAACAGCAACCCGGCCACGATCATGACGGACCCGGACCTGGCCGACGCCACCTACATCGAGCCCATCACCCCCGAGTGGGTGGAGCGGGTCATCGAAAAGGAAAAGCCGGACGCCATCCTCCCCACCATGGGCGGCCAGACGGCCCTCAACGTCGCGCTCCAGCTCTACGACGAGGGCACCCTCGCCAAGCACGGCGTGGAGCTCATCGGCGCAGACGCGCGCGCCATCCGCATGGCCGAGGACCGCAACGAGTTCGCGCAGGCCATGGAGCGCATTGGCCTGGCCGTGCCGCACGGCGGGTTCGCCAAGTCGCTGGAAGAAGCCTTCCGCATCGTGGAGGACACCAACTTCCCGGCCATCATCCGCCCGTCGTTCACCCTGGGCGGCACGGGCGGCGGCATCGCCTACAACCGCGCGGAGTTCGAGGAGCAGGTGCGCCGCGGCCTCGACCTCAGCCCCGTGCACGAGGTGCTCATCGACCGCTCGGTGATCGGGTGGAAGGAGTACGAGCTGGAGGTGATGCGCGACGGGGCGGACAACGTGGTCATCATCTGCTCCATCGAGAACGTGGATGCCATGGGCGTGCACACGGGCGATTCCGTGACCGTGGCGCCGGCGCAGACGCTGTCGGACGTGGAGTACCAGAAGATGCGCGATGCGGCCATCGCCATCATCCGCGAGATCGGGGTGGAGGCGGGCGGGTGCAACGTGCAGTTCGCGCTCAACCCCGCGAACGGCGAGATGCTGATCGTGGAGATGAACCCCCGCGTGTCCCGCTCCTCCGCGCTGGCCTCCAAGGCGACGGGCTACCCCATCGCCCGCATCGGCGCCAAGCTGGCCGTGGGCTACACGCTGGACGAGCTGCCGAACGCCATCACCCAGAGCACGCCGGCGTCGTTCGAGCCGGTGCTGGACTACGTGGTGGTCAAGTTCCCCCGCTTCGCCTTTGAGAAGTTCCCCGCGGCGGATCCCACGCTGGGCGTGCAGATGAAGGCCGTGGGCGAGTCCATGGCCATCGGCCGCACCTTCAAGATGGCGTGGCAAAAGGCCATCCGTGCGCTGGAAGTCGGCCGCAGCGGCTGGGAGACCGGGACGCTCAAGGACGACCGGCTGGAGGACGATTCGCACGAGACGCTGCGCCGCGCCCTGCGCCGGCCTACGCCGGAGCGCTACTACCAGCTCAAGCGGGCGCTGGAGGCCGGCTTCTCCGTCCAGGAGATCGCGGAGCTCACGTTCATCGACCCGTGGTTCATCGCGCAGCTGGAGCAGCTCGTCCAGGCGGAGCGCGAGTACACGGCGCTCGCCGAGACCGACCGCGACGCGCTGCTGCGGATGAAGCGGTTGGGCTTCAGCGACGTGCAGCTGGCGCGGCTGCGGGGGGAGACGGAAGACGCGGTGCGCGAGCGGCGCTGGGGGATGGATCTCCATCCGGTCTACAACCGCGTGGACACCTGCGCCGGCGAGTTCCCCGCGCTCACGCCGTACCTGTACTCCACCTACGCGGAGGAGAACGAGTCCGAGCGCTCGGACCGCAGGAAGGTCGTCATTTTGGGCTCGGGGCCCATCCGCATCGGGCAGGGGGTGGAGTTCGACTACTGCTGCGTGCAGGCGGCGCTGGCCCTGCGCGACGCGGGGTTCGAGACCATCATGGTCAACTCCAATCCCGAGACCAATTCCACGGACTTCGACATCAGCGACAAGCTGTACTTCGAGCCGCTGACGCTGGAGGACGTGATCGAGATCGTCCGCCTGGAGCAGCCGGAGGGCGTCATCCTGCAGATGGGCGGGCAGACGCCGCTCAAGCTGGCGCAGCCGCTGGAGAAGCTCGGCGTCAAGATCCTGGGCACGCCCGTGGAGGCCATTGACCGCGCGGAGGACCGCGAGCGCTTCGAGCAGGTGGTGCGCAAGCTGGGCGTGCGCCAGCCGCCCAACGGCCTGGCGACGAGCATGGAGCAGGCGGTAGAGATCGCGACGCGCATCGGCTATCCGGTGCTCGTGCGCCCGTCGTACGTGCTGGGCGGGCGGGGGATGGTGATCGTGTACGACGAGGCCGGGCTGCGCTCGTACTTCGAGAGCGCGGTGCGGGTGAGCCATGAGCGCCCCGTGCTCATCGACCGCTTTCTGGAAGATGCGTTCGAGGCGGACGTGGACGCGCTGTGCGACGGCGAGACGGTGGTGATCGGCGGGGTGATGCAGCACATCGAGGAGGCGGGCATCCACTCCGGCGACAGCGCGCAGGTGCTGCCGCCGTACATGCTGGGCGACGCGGAAGTGGCGGAGATGCGCGAGCACACGCGCCGCTTCGCGCTGGAGCTGGGGGTCATCGGCCTGATCAACGTGCAGTACGCCGTGTTCGAGAAGCAGGTGTACGTGATCGAGGTGAACCCGCGCGCCAGCCGGACGGTGCCGTTCGTCAGCAAGGCGACGGGGGTGCCGCTGGCGCGGATCGCGGCGCGGCTGATGGTGGGGGAGCGGCTGGCGGACTTCAACCTGCCGGAGGAGATCCCCGTGGGCGGCGTGGCGGTGAAGGAGTCGGTGTTCCCCTTCAACAAGCTGGAGGGCGATACGCTGCTGGGGCCGGAGATGCGGTCCACGGGCGAGGCCATGGGCTTCGACGACAGCTTCGGGATGGCGTTCGCCAAGGCGCAGATCTCCGCCGGGATGGAGCTGCCGCACGAGGGGACGGTGATCCTGACGGTGAACGACCGCGACAAGCGCACGCTCACGCCCATCGCGCGGCGGCTGCACGACATGGGCTTCCGCATCCAGGCGACGAGCGGCACGGCGCGCTACCTGAAGGGGCGCGGCATTCCCTGCGACACGGTGTTCAAGGTGAACGAGGGGCGGCCGAACCTGGCCGACCGCATCATCAGCGGCGACGTGGCGCTGCTGATCAACACCCCGCTGGGGAAGAAGAGCCAGTACGACGACTATACCGTGCGCCGCGCGGCCATCACCTACAAGGTGCCGTACATCACCACCACGTCGGCGGCCGAGGCGGCGGCGGACGCCATCATCGCGCTGCGCAACCGCGTGCGTACGGTGAAGAGCATCCAGGAGCGCACGGCGGGGCTGGTGCCGGGGTATGGGAGCGGCGCGGCGGCGGGGGCGGTCGTGGCATCGTGAGCGGTCTCTGGGGAAGGCGGCTGAAGCCGCGGCAACAACTACGATAAGCCTCACAAACTGCGTGAGGCTTCACGGGCCGGGAAGGTGGCCGAACCGTTCAGGAGTGAACGATGCGAAACGAGTTCACGGCGGTGATCGAGCAGGATGGGGAGTGGTTCATCGCTTACTGCCCTGAAATCCCGGGCGCCAACGGACAA
>DATING010000217.1:0-4356 GCA_035474555.1 Longimicrobium sp.
CCCGTGCCGGACCTGTCGGCGAAGGCCGACATCGCGGGTTCATTGCCGCGAATTCATTCGCCGGGCGTCTCGGACCCCGCCTCACGCCCAGACCTCCCGCGCGCACGAGCCCCACCCGCCGGACCCCCCCCTCCCCCCCCCGGCACTCCGCCCGTGCCGGACCTGTCGGCGAAGGCCGACATCACGTTTCCGGTGCCGCGAATTCATTCGCCGGGGCGCGGGCCGCGCCTCCCTGCACGATCCCCATCCGATCCCATCCGTCGGCCCATCCTGCCCCGCCGCCGCGCGGACACCTTACCGGTCGCGCTGCTTGCGATACGCGTCGTGGGGGTGGGTGCGGTGCCACTCCATCTCCGTGTCCGTGACGGGGCGGATGAGGATGTCGGACGCCAGCCAGATGCTGTGCCCGAACGGGTAGAACAGGAACGGCGCGATCACGGCCAGCCCCAGGCTGATCCACGTGATGGAATTCCACGGCACGTCCGGCCAGCGCAGGATGGTGAATCCCACCACCGCCAGCACCACGAGGAACTCCGCCAGCACCAGGTTGAACATCATGGCGCCGAGAAAGAAATCCTCCTCGCCGCGCTCCGTCCGCAGGCCGCACGCGGGGCAGGTGCGCTTCATCTTCATCCACGTGCCCTTGATGCGCCCCTCGCCGCAGTGCGGGCAGCGCAGCCGCAGCGCACGGCTGTACAGCCGCAGGCCGCGTCCTTCGCTCACCTGCTCCGGGTACTTCCGCACCGCCGGCTCATCGTTCACCGTCATCATCGATCCATCGTTCCGTCGCGGGAAATCTCAGTGGTGAAACAAGATACCCCGATCCACCGGACGCCGTCGTCGGGGAATGCCTGATCCGCCGTCCGCCATGCCCGCACGCGCCGAGCCCGGCCGGTTGCACGACGACGAGCCCCGCCCGCCGCTTTCGCGTCGAACGGGGCTGCATCAGGTCGTCGCCACGGGATGGCTGGTTCCCCTTGACGAGGGTCGATCACAGGACGGCAGTCGCGGACAGGATCCTGCTCGCAGGAGGTCGCCGTCGATCACGGGACGGTAGATCCTTCGGTCGGCGCCAAAGACTTGCGCGCGGGACAAGATCCGGCGGCGCCTCCCTCAGGAAAACAACGGGGGACGCGCGGAATCCGCCGGTGGCGTGGCACTCCGCCGTGCCCCGACCAGTCCGCGCAGGCGGACTTCGTGTAGTCGTTGCGGCGAATTCATTCGCTCTGTTCCGGGCCGATCCACCGCCAATCCGAGCCCGCCCCACATCACACGTCCAGCCGCTCCACGTCCACGGGCTCGCCCCACAGGCGATGGACCACGGGCGCCACCTCGGCGGGATCGCCCGTGGTCAGCAGGCGGAACGAGCCCGTGCCGGCGCGCTCCAGGGCGGCACTCTCGGCCAGGATCTGGCGCGTGCGGCGGGCAATGGCCTCGCTGCTGTCCAGCAGCCGCACGTCCGGCCCCATCGCCCGCTGGATGGCGTCGCGGACGAAGACATAGTGCGTGCACCCCAGCACCACCGTATCCACCCCCGCCTCGCGCAGCGGTGCCACGTAGTCCTCCATCCGCGCCTCCAGTTCCGGCCCGCCCAGCATCCCTTCCTCCACCAGGTCCGCTAGGCCGGGACAGGGGTCGCGCACCACCTGCACGCCGTCCGCGTAGTTGTCCACCAGCCGCTGAAAGCGCGCGGAGCGGATGGTGCCCTGCGTGGCCATCACCCCCACCCGCCCCACCTTCGTCTCGCGGATGGCGGGCTTGAGCGCCGGCTCCAGGCCGATGATGGGGATGGCCAGCCGCTCGCGCAGGGCCTCCAGCGCCGCGCCGGACGCCGTGTTGCACGCCACCACCAGCACCTTGGCCCCCTGCGACTGGATCCACCCGCCGATAGCCAGCGTGCGGGCGCGCACCTCCTCCTCGCCGCGGTCGCCGTAGGGGAGGTACGCCGTGTCGGCCACGTACAGCAGGTGCTCGGCGGGGAGCCCGCGGCGAATCTCGCGCGCCACGCTCAGCCCGCCCACCCCCGAGTCGAAGACGCCGACGGGACCCGTCACGGGCCGCGCAGGGGGATGGTGGCCTGCAGCTGCACGGCGCCGTCGGGGGTCGGCACGGCGTTCACGTGCACGTCGAAGTCCTGCAGGTGCGCGGCCACGAACGCGTCCGCGCCGGAGAAGAAGAGCCAGAAGATGGAGAGCGTGAGCCAGTCCTCGCGCTGGTTCTGCCGGTCGCGCACCAGGGGATCGATCTGCCCGGGCTCCAGCAGCCCCGTTTCGCGGGCGATGCGCTCGCCTTCGCGGGCCTCGCCCAGCTTGCGGTTGGACTTGATGAGCATCCACAGGCTCCCCGCCTCCAGGGCGAAGTAGACGCCGCCGCGCCCCGTGGCCCCCAGCTCGCTCTGCCCCCAGCCGGGGATCACCAGCGAGCGCAGGAACGCGCCGCGCGGCGAGATCTCCTGGAGGGTGTCCGGCTGCACGGGCACGGTGTCGCCCTGGACGACGAGCGGCGCGCGCGCGGTGTCGGCCGCGGGCACGGGGTCCTGCGCGGATGCCGGGCGCGGCAGGGCGCAGACGGCGAGCGCGAGCAGGACGATTCGAAAAGCCGGATGGATCGGCATGGATCTCGGTGGAGGAGCCGGGTCGTGTCGGGCCGCGCGCCGCGTGGTGCAATCGGCGGTCCGCGGAAAGCTATCGCGGAAGCCGATGTACGCGCGAGGGGCTGGAAAGTGCCGCGGCGCGTGAAGCGCGGCGAGCTGCGTCCGCACTCCCTCCCGTCACCGCCTGCGGTAGACGGCGCAGATCGACTCCAGGCCACGCGCGTAGTGGCCGCCGGGCTGCGGGACGGACCAGGCCTGCGAGTCGGGCCGCTCGCTCATCAGCAGGCGCCCCTGGAGGTACGTGGCGCGGGCGATGAGCCGGGCGCGCCGTCCGCGGCAGTCGAGCTCCATCTCGTACTCCACCGCATCCATCGGCGCCTGGTCCACGCCGTTGAGTTTGGGTGTGATGGGCTGCTCATACTCGATGCGAAAGCGGCCGCGCATCCCGCCCGCGGTGCGTCGCCCCGTGGCCGCGGTATCGACGGCCAGCCGGAGCAGCGGGTACTGGCGGATGACGGTAAAGCCCGGCAGCAGCTCCGGGGCGTCGCTACGGCGCTCCATCTCGTCGTACCAGCCGGGCCCGCGCCAGTGGGTCTGGATCCGGGCAAGGTCCCCGGCGCCGGCGATCCGCACGCTGAACCAGGTGAATCCGGACACCCACCGATGCGCCGGCTGCGAGCCCCCGGTCGTGTCGTCCGGCTCGCCCAGGGCGGTGCGGAACGAGTCGGCCAGCGCGGCGAATCGCGCGGCGACCTGCGCGCCCCGCATCGTATCCACCACCGTCACGCCAATCGTGCGGTTCTCCCGCACCTCCAGGCGCAGCCAGCTGCTGTCGGCCGCGACAAAGGCCTGGTCGCCGCGCTCCAGCACCTCGACACGCGAGAACCCCTGCGCTTCCAGCCGCGCGCGGACGCTGTCCGCCGGGTCGCCCCAGGCGATCCCCGGGTAGGCGAAACCCTGCGCGGACGCCGCCGTGGCCCGGGCGCAGGCGAAGAACGCGAGCAACAGGCAGAATGTGGTGCGCATCATGATGGCGGGGAGATGTGGGGAAGATGAACGTCGCGGAACGAGGCGGGCGGCAGCACGCGCCGGGGTTGCATATTATCGTTCCCGTGGTGCCATTTTCAAGATCTCCGCACACCGCGGCCCCCATCGTGAACGGGTGAGGACCCGCGTGCGGCCGTCCGTGTATCCAGCGCGCACAACCGAAACGGGATGATGAACACGATGTCCGCAATCCGACGACTGACGGCCGCGCTGGCCATCGCCGCGCTGGCGGGGTGCGCCGGCGCATCCGGAGTGGCGCCTGCGCCGCAGCCCGCCCCGGCCGCGGGGCGCCTGGTGCTGATGGGCACTACGGACCTGCACGGCTGGATCCTGCCGTACGACTACTACACGGGCCAGCGCACCAGCAACGGCCTGGCCACGCTGGTGCCGCTCATCGACAGCATCCGCGCCGCCCATCCCGAGCGGACGGTGCTGGTGGAGTCCGGCGACCTGCTGCAGGGCAATCCCATGGACTTCGTCTACCGGCGGCTGGCGGAGGGCGAGACGCATCCGCTCATCCAGGCCATGAACCTGGTGGAGTACGACGCGGCGGCCATCGGCAACCACGAGTTCAACTACGGCATCGAGCACCTGCAGCGCGCCGCCGCGGACGCGCGCTTTCCCTTCCTCTCCGCCAACGTCTACCGCGCGGGGACGGACGACCACGCGTACCGGCCGTACACCTTCGTGGAGCGGACCGTCGGCGGGCGGACGGT
>DATING010000218.1:0-2769 GCA_035474555.1 Longimicrobium sp.
CGCCTTCGAGCGCGACCTGAATGCCGGCGTGGAGAACGTGTTCGGCGGCCAGGTCCGCCCGAGCGATCCCTGAGGAACCATGTCGCTGGTCAACTACAGCACCCGCGAGATCACGTCCAAGATCGTGTACTACGGTCCGGGGCGGAGCGGAAAGACGACGAACCTGCAGTACGTGCACTCGCAGGTGCCCGAGGAACGCCGCGGGCGCATGGTGTCGCTCGCCACGGAGACGGACCGCACGCTCTTCTTCGACTTTCTGCCGCTGGACCTGGGGACCATCTCCGGGTTCCAGACGCGCTTTCAGCTGTACACGGTGCCGGGGCAGGTGTACTACGACGCCACCCGCAAGCTGGTGCTGCAGGGGGCCGACGGCGTGGTGTTCGTGGCGGACAGCCAGCGCCAGCAGCGTGACGAGAACGTGGAAAGCTTCCGCAACCTGCAGGTGAACCTGCTGGAGCAGGGCGTGGACCCGCGGACCATCCCCATCGTGCTGCAGTACAACAAGCGCGACCTGCCGGACGTGATGTCCATGGAGGAGATGGACGACCTGCTGAACTACCGCGACCTGCCCCGGTTCCAGGCGCAGGCGCTGGGCGGCGTGGGCGTGTTCGATACGCTCAAGGGCATCAGCGAGCTGGTGCTGCGGCGGCTGTCGCAGCGCTTCGGACGGGGCGTGACGGAGCCGGCGGCGGGGCAGGGGTAGGGGGCGGGGATGAAGCGGCTGCGATCGGTCGAGATCGCCGCCCGCACGGGGTGGCCCTCACCCGGGCTCGTAAACCTCGCCCACCCTCTCCCACAAACTGCGTGGGAGAGGGTGTATACTTCGACGGGGCGCGGTCGCGGCACGGAGTTCGAGCGGATGCAGGCGACCGTCGCGGTGTGACGGGAGCCCTCTCCCCCGGCCGCCTTTTCGCTCGTTCCTCGCGACGGCGGCCGACCCCTCCCCCAACTTCGGGGGAGGGGTTGGGCACGGGCGGAGATCCGCGCCCGGGATCAGGGTTCGAGCAGGAACGCAGTTCTCCCCCTCCCTCCGCGGAGCGGGGGAGGGGGTCGGGGGGAGGGGGCCCTCGGCGCGCGCCGGGAGCCACGCAAACACGCCCGATCTCCATCCCGACGGGACCGCCTCGCGCCGCACGGGCCAGTCGGTTAGTTTTACCGGCCCAACCACACGGCCAAGATGATCTTTTCGCAGGACCCGCGCTTTACGTTCGACACGTTCGTCGTCGGCCCCGGCAACCGGATGGCCGCGGCCGCCGCGCGCCGTGCGGCGGAGTCGCCGCGCACCGCCTACAATCCCCTCCTCATCTACGGCGCCCCCGGCAGCGGCAAGACGCACCTGCTGCAAGCCGTGGGCGCCCTGGCGCTCGCCGTACGCCCCGACCTCCGCGTCCTGTACATGACGGCGGACGGCCTCGTGGACCGCGTGTCGGCCGCCGTGGGCAGCGGGAGCATGGAGGGGCTGCGCGACGAGCTGCTGGAGGCGGAGCTGGTGCTGCTGGACGAGGTGCACGCCCTGGCCGGCAAGAGCCGCACGCAGGAGGAGCTGCTGGCGCTCTGGGACGAGCTGGAGTGGACGGCACAGATCGTCTTGGCCGCCGCCTCCACCACGGCGGAGCTGCCGGGGATCGAGCCGGACCTGCGCGCCCGCTTTGCCCGCGGCCTCGCCGTCGACCTCCCCGCCGCCACAGACGAGGGCGCGGGCCCGCGGCAGGAGATCGCCCGCAAGGCGGCCGTGCAGCGCGGCATCACCCTGGGCGAGGGCGCGGCGGAGGAGATCGGCCGGCTCCCCCTGGCCAACGCGGCGGGGGTCGTGGCCGCGGTGGAGCGCGTAGGCGCGGCGCAGGAGGAGCGCGGGGGCACGCTGCACCTCGGCGAGGTGGCCGGCGTGGCCCAGCCCGATCCCTCGCCCCTGCACTCGGCGGACGAGTTCAGCGCGTTCCTGAGCGACATCGCCGCCACCGTCGAGGAGATGGTGGAGACGGCGCCGTGGCGCAAGCGCCTGGCGGAAGCCATCCTGCGCTGGGAGGGCGAGGGGGTCCGCACCCGCCGCCTGGAGGCCGCCCTGGACGCGGACTCGGCGCCGGACGTGGACGCCATCCTGGCCTCGTTCGCCGCGGACGTGGAGACGCTGCGGGGGATCCGCCGCGAGCTGGAGGCCACGCGTGCGGACTCGGCCAAGTCGCCCGTGCTGAACGACCCGGACCGCGTGGGCGAGGCGGAGGCGCTGCTCGTCTCCGCGCGGGCGGCGGCGGAGCGCAAGGCCGAAGAGGCGGTCCGGGCGCAGCCGCAGGTGGACCGCTGGTACTTCAACGCCGAGAAGGCCGCCCTGGACTGGCTGGCGCTGGATGACCGGCTGGTGGAGGAGCTGGCCTGATGGCGATCAAGGGAAACCTCAAGGAGGCCAGCCTCCCCGACGTGCTGCAGCTGCTGGCCATGGGGCAGAAGACCGGCTGCCTGTCGCTCAGCGACCGCAGCAACTTCGGCTACATCTTCTTTGACCGCGGGCGCATCACCTACGCGTCCATCGTCAACCGGCGCGACCGCCTGGGCGACCTGCTGGTCAAGAACGGGCTGCTGGAGGCCGCCGCCCTCGCCGCCGCCGTGGACGAGCAGGCGCGCGAGCCGGAGATCCGGCTGGGCGAGATCCTCATCCGCCGCGGCTCCATCACCCGCGAGCAGCTGGAGCAGTACATCCGCATCCAGATCGAGGAAGCGGTCTACTACCTGTTCACCTGGTCGCAGGGCTCCTTCTACTTCGAGGCGGAGCAG
>DATING010000219.1:0-3154 GCA_035474555.1 Longimicrobium sp.
GCGATGCGGGCGCCGGATGCCACACCCCGGGCCGCTGCGATCGACCGAAAATCCGATTCGCATCCCCCCTTGACAGGTGAATGCGGGCTCGTTAGACTGGCCGCATCGGGAGTCGCGTCCCTCATCGGCAGGCCAATCGGACCATGGGTTCGGGGCCCGCCGGGCCTCCAGCAGGAGGCCTGAGGATCGCGACTCCTTTTTTGTTTTCCGCCCCTCGGGGCACACGATCGCAACCGAGCACACGAACAGACGAGCTTCACGATGCACGCCCATTCCTTTGCCACCCAGGAGCGCACGCTGGCGCCCTCGCAGATCCTGCGAGGCGTGGCCGTGTCATGCGCGCCGGTGGCGGGCACCAAGGCGTCGTCGATCACGCGCAGCAGTTCCGTCCGGCCCGCCAAGCGGCGCCTGGATTCATGGTATCCGTGCCCCGGCATGGGCTTCAGCGGGTTGGACAAGGACGTGGATTGGGGAAATCTCGTGGGAGGAGGTCCGGTGTAGGGGCGTACAGCCCTTCCCGGCCCGGGTCGCCAAGTCAAGGCGCCCTGCCCTCCCCCAAAGCGGGAAGGCAGGGCGCCTTTCTCGTTTCCGTCGGCACCGGCACGGCCTTGAGCCGCGCGCCGGGATGGATTTGACAACTCGGGTACTGGTCGAGAAAAGGAACGCAGTCCGCGTGGAGACCCGCCGGGGCACGGAGCGCCGGCCGGTGAACGCGACTCCCTTGCCGTGCGTCTCCGTCGCCCCGTGCGGGGCTCCCGCGGGCTGCGTATCCACAAGCTGTTTCGTATCAAACACCTGGCCGTTGAAGCTCACATGGAAGAGCGCCGGATTCCAACCCCGGAGGATGCTGGTTCGAGCCCAGCCGCGGTCGTTTGCACGTGCCCGTAGCTCAACTGGATAGAGCGCCGGATTACGGATCCGGAGGTTGGGGGTTCGAATCCCTCCGGGCACACTGTTCTTCCGAGGAAATATCGAGCGTTCGCTGGATTGAACGCAGGGGTGCCCGAGCGGCTGAAGGGGCTGGTCTGCAAAACCAGCGGCGCACTGCCCACGCGGGTTCGAATCCCGCCCCCTGCTTGGATGTTTTGCGCGGAGGTAGACCGTAACTGGAAGCGGGTCCCGCTGTAAACGGGGTGCCGTCAGGCCCTGGGGGTTCAAGTCCCTCCCTCCGCACTGTTTTACGGAAGCGACCCGGCTGGATGAGGAGCCGGTCCCGAAAACCGGTAGCGCGCCACGAGCGCGTTGCGAGTTCGAGTCTCGCCGCTTCCTCTGCACACAACCTGGAGAGGTCCGCCTGCCGGCATGGGCAGCGGTTTGCTAAACCGTAGGCGCCACGCGCGCTTCGTGGGTTCGAGTCCCACTCTCTCCGCTTCCTCGCCGACTTCATCCACCGCATCCAGAAAAGGAGCGTCATGAGCACGTTTCGCGTGGAGGTCACGCGCATCGACGAGATCCTGCCCCACCCCAACGCCGACCGGCTGGAGCTGGTGCGCATCCGCGGCTGGAAGGCCGTGGCCGCGAAGGGCGTCCACGCGCCGGGCGACAGCGTGGTCTACGTCCCGGAAGATGCCGTCCTGCCGCAGCCCGTGCTGGAGGCGATGGAGATGACGGGCAAGCTGGCGGGCAAGGAGCACAACCGGGTCAGGGCCATCCGCCTGCGTGGCGAGCTGTCGCAGGGGCTGCTGATGCCCATGCACGTGCTCCACGGGCTCATCGGCGCGGGGGAGCGCACGCCGGGGACGGAAGTGGCGGAGGCGCTGGGGATCACCAAGTGGGAGGAGCCCATCCCGGCGCACCTGGCGGGGCTGGCGGTGCCGTGGCCCCGGTGGATGGAAAAGTACACGGACATCGAGAACATCAAGAACTTTCCCGGCGTGCTGCGCGAAGGCGAGCCGGTGGTCTTTACCGAGAAGCTGCATGGTGCCTGCGCGGGGTTCGGGATGCAGGCGGCGGAGGGCGAGCTGTTCGTCGCCTCGCGCAACCTGTGCCTGGCCCGCGACGAGGCGAACGTCTACTGGCGCGCGGCGCTGGAGATGGACGTCGCGGCGCACCTGCGGGCGCTGCTCGCGGAGACGGGTGCCGCGGCGGCCACGCTGTACGGCGAGGTGCTGGGCGTGCAGGACCTGAAGTACGGGTTCGTGAATGGCCGGGTGGGGCTGCGCTGGTTCGACGTGTCGCTGGACGGCGCGTACCAGGACCACGATGGCGACGCGCACCGGCGGCTGCTGGCGCGCGGGCTGGAGCGGGTGCCGGTGCTGTACGAGGGCCCCTTTTCGGAGGCGGTCCTGGCGGAGCACACGGACGGCGCCACGGTGCTGGGGGCGGGGCACGTCCGCGAGGGCGTGGTGGTGCGCCCGGCGGCGGAGCGGTACGACGTGGACGCCAACCTGGGGCGGGTGATCCTCAAGTCCGTCTCGGGAGACTACCTGACCCGAAAGGGCCAGCCGACGGAGTTCCACTAGCAGGTCCGGCCCGCCCCCACCCGGGGCGGGCCGCTGGGGGGGCGTAGCTTAGAGGCTTAAAGCGCCGCACTGTCTCTGCGGAGATCGCGGGTTCGAATCCCGCCGCCCTCGTCGTCGTCCGTCCCGGTAGCTCAGCTGGATCAGAGCGCTGCGTTCCGAGCGCAGAGGCCGGAGGTTCGAATCTCCCCGGGGCATGCTCGCGGTACGTACAGGGGAATGGAGGAGCCTGGAATCCTCGCCTGCCTTGGACGCAGGAGAACGCTGGTTCAAATCCAGCTTCCCCTATTCGGTTGATGGTTGGTCACAGGGGAATGGAGGAGCCCGGAATCCTCGCCTGCCTCGGACGCAGGAGAACGCTGGTTCAAATCCAGCTTCCCCTACTCGGTTTCATCGCTCGCACAGGGGAATGGAGGAGCCCGGAATCCTCGCCTGCCTTGGAAGCAGGAGAACGCTGGTTCAAATCCAGCTTCCCCTATTGGAACTGCAGGGGATAGGGAATAGGGAATCGCCTGCAAGTGCCCGCCCATCGATCTCCATGGTGCCGGCCGCAGGATCTACTGCGCAAATCACGAAATCCGGGCAACGCGCACAGGTGCGTCCCCCGGAAGGCAGGCAAGGTCCTTCGGCCGCCATCGAGGACGGACGCACGGAACGCTTCCGCGCGGCTCACTCGCAAATCGAGTTCCCACGGG
>DATING010000220.1:0-11177 GCA_035474555.1 Longimicrobium sp.
CGCCAAATCGGAAGCGGACGCCGCGCCGCCGTCCCCCGCCGTTCTCCTGCCGGCGCCCGACCCGCTGGCGGCGCTGGACGAGGTCCGCGAGCGCCCCCGCCCCCAGCACGCCGGCGCACCCGAGCGCGAATGAGACCGTGAGGCCGAGACAAAATACCGTCGTCCAGCCCGCCGCCGTCCGCGCGTTGCGCGAGGGGCGCGGGTGGACGCACGAGCAGATGGCGGATGCCGTCCACGCAAGTCCGCTGGAGGTGGCGGCGTGGGAGGTGGGGACGGTGAGCGTGCCGGAGCGGCAGGATGCGTGGATTCGCCGGCAGGCCGCGCTGGATGCGCGTGCGGCGGCCGTCGCGGCGGCGGACCTTCCCGCGTGCGGCTGGGCCGTCGAGCACGCCCCCACCCTGCACGCGGACCTGTGCCTGGATCCGCACGCACTCCTCGCGGGCCCGTTGCGCCTGCACGTGCGCGCGTGCGATGCCTGCCGGCAGGTCCGCACGTTCGCGCGCACCCTGCCGCGCCTGCCGAAGGACCCCGATGCGCCGTTCGAGACCACGCCGCAAGTCTTCCGGCGTCTCCTCGACCTGCTCCCGAAGGATGCGCAGAACGTAATCACGATCCTTGGCGGCACGATTGCCGTGGTGGCCGGCGCGTGGCTGACGGATACCCTTCTGGAGGACGTGGAGGCCAAACCGTGGCTGTTGTTCCTCATCCTCATCGCGGCTCGCGTGTTCGGGGGGATCGTGTTCGACGCCCTGGAACGGCCGCTGGCACGCGCGCTCTGGCGCCACCCGTCCGTGGCGGAACTGCTCCAGTGGACGGCCGGCATCGCGGCGGGGCTCTGCGTATGGCTCTCCGCCATTGCCCTGCCCGACACGGCACGCTGGGCGATCCCCGCGGGGCTGGCCCTGACGTTCGTGCTGGCCACGCTCCGCATGCTGGATGGTGGGCGGGAGCAGGAACCGGAATCGCAGGTTGCCGCCGTGGACCCGGACGACGATGCAGGGTCGCGCAGCACGGAGGCGAACGATGCACCGCCGGCTCCCGCCGTTCTCCTCGCCGCGCCCGACCCGCTGGCGGCGCTGGACGAGGTCCGCGACCGCCCTCGAGCCCAGCACGCGGGCGCACCGGGCCGCGAAGGCGCGTGAAGCCCATCCACCAAGGCGTCGGATAGGGATTCCAGTGCACGGTCACCCTTGATGACGAAGCGCCCCCGCGGAGAACCTTCTGCGGGGGCGCTTTGGCGCCCGGTGGCGACGGTGGGATGAAGATTCGCCGCGCATGTGTCAGAACGCGGATCGTCCGTGCGGTGGGGCAGGTGATCCACAGGTGAGACTTGGATGCCCCAGCGGGCGGATCAATCCCCGAAACGTGATTCGTGGGCCCAAGACGTTGCCGGTTCTGCGGTTGAATCCTCCTGGTCCGATCGCTCGGCACGCGGTCCCGGACCTGCTTTGGGGCCGGGTGCGCCGCGGCTGGGGACACGCCGCGGCGCTTGCCCACATATAACCGCAAACGATTCCATCGGAGCCCCTCTCGTGAAGATCCGCACGCTCTCCCTGCTGATTCCTTTCGCGGCCGCCGCCTGCGACCAGGCGCCGACGCTTTCGTCCGCCCCGGTGGCGCCGTTCGCCATCTCGTACCAGGCACCCGTCGCGTCGGAGGGCTTCCTGACCGGCGCCGGCGGCATGCAGCTGTTCTACCGCGTGTACGGCAGCGGCCCCGACACCGCCGTGGTGCTTGGCGGCGGGCCCGCGCTCCCCATCAGCTCGTTCGAAAAGGACCTGTCTCCGCTGGCGCACGGCCGCACGCTCATCTTCTTCGACGCGCGTGGCGCCGGAAAGTCGCAGCTCACGACCGATCCCACGCTCCTGGGGATGAACCACCACGTGGCGGACCTGGAGGCCGTGCGCGCGCACTTCGGTCTGGACGAGATGAAGCTCGTGGGCCACTCGTGGGGCGCGATGGTGGCCGCCTTTTACGCCGCGCAGTATCCGCAGCACGTGGACCGCATGGTGCTGGTGACGCCCGGCCCCGTGGAGGCCAAGTACGATCCCGAGTTCGAGGCCGAGCGCCAGTCGCGCACGGACCCCACGATCCTGGCGCGCCAGTTCGAGCTCGTGGGCCTGTTGATGGGCGGCGCGTCCGCCCAGCCCGTGGCGGACTGCACCGAGCTGTTCGACAGCTTCTTCCCCGCGTACTTCCACGACCCGGCCAACGTGGCCAACCTGCAGGGCGCCTGGTGCCCGCAGACGGACGAGGCCGCGTCCCTGCTGCTGTTCGCGTTGTTCGCCGGGCGAGCCTCGCTGGGGCCGGACTGGAACCTGGTGCCCATGCTGCAGGGCATCCAGGCACCCGCGCTGGTCATCCACGGCACCGGCGATCCCATCCCCGCGGCCAGCACCTTCGCCTACGCGGACGCGCTGCCCAACGGCACGCTGCGCACCATCCAGGACGCGGGCCACTTTCCCTGGGCGGAGGAGCCGGCGGCGTTCTTCTCGGCCGTGAACACCTTTCTGCGCCGCGGCAACCTGTAGCCTCGCGGGGCGCGCCAGCGGCCGAGTCCGCTTCGGCGCCTGCAAGGGTGTAAAGCAGAGATCCCCGCCACCGGAAATCGGTGGCGGGGGATGTTGGTTTGCGGGTGGGCTGGGGGTGGCGCGCCTCGCCGAGGGTGGCCCTCCCCCGGCCTCGCTTAGGCTCGTCCACCCCCTCCCGCAAACTGCGCGGGAGGGGGTGTAGACTTCGACGGGCTCATCGTCGCGTCCCCAGGATTCACGCGGGGACGCAGTTCTCCCCGTCTCCGCGAGGAACGAGCGGGGAGGGGGCCGGGGGGAGGGGCGCCCCGCCGGTGCAGAGAGCCCGCTCTGGTGCACGGATCGCAGTTCTCCCCCTCCTGCCCGCGAAGCGGGGGAGGGGGCCGGGGGGAGGGGGCGCCCAGCCCGCTGCACAGCCTCCGCCGGGCGGTATGATCTCGTCGTTACAGGCCGCGACGAATTTTGGACACGACTCTTGCATACGCAGGTCGGCCGCATTATTGTTTGCGAAAATTCAGCAGGAGCAAACTTCTGCTTAAGAAACTAAGGTGACGACGGGAATTCGACTTGACGACATCGACATCCGGCTGCTGGAGATGCTGCAGGAGCACGGGCGCACGTCGCAGCACGACCTGGCACAGGCCGTGGGGCTGTCGTCGCCGGCGGTGGGGGAGCGGCTGCGCAAGCTGGAAGAGCGCGGAATCATCCGCCAGTTCACCGTGCTCGTGGACCCGCGCCGCGTGGGGCGCGACGTCACGGCATTCATCTTCGTGGGGATCAACGGGTCCAGCTTTTACCCGGAGTTCCGGCAGCACGTGCAGGACCACCCCGAGGTGCTGGAGTGCCACAGCGTCACGGGGCAGGGAAGCCACCTGCTCAAGATCCGCACCGACAGCACCTCCACGCTGGAGTCGCTGCTGGCCGAGATCCAGTCGTGGCCGGGGGTGCAGTGGACCACGACCAGCATCGTGCTTTCCACCGTGAAGGAAACCAGCGCGCTTTCGCTGGCACCGCGCGCCACGCCGGGCGGGGCGTAGGGACGGACGGCGGGGCACGGCGCCCCGCGAGGGACGGGGACGGATGGCCGGGGCAGGGTGCCCGGGCCATGACACGCAACGAATCGCCTTTCAAGAACCCGACGCAGAGGGAGACAATGCCCAGGACAAACGCCCGTTTCGACACGCTGGCCGCGGCCAGGGGGTGGGAGGCGGATTCGCACAACGGCGGCCCCAAGACCCCCGAGCCCATGGACATCGAGCGCATCTTCGGCTCGCGCACCTTTGGCCTGGCCGAGATGCGGTCTCGCCTGCCCAAGCAGGTGTACAAGGCCATCGTCCGCACGGTGGAGCACGGCGAGCCGCTGGACCCGTCCGTGGCCGACGTGGTCGCGCTGGCCATGAAGGAGTGGGCGCTGGAGAACGGCGCCAGCCATTACACGCACTGGTTCCAGCCCCTCACCGGCAGCACGGCCGAGAAGCACGACAGCTTCATCACCCCCAACCGCGGCGGCGGGGCGGTGGCCGAGTTCAACGGCAAGGAGCTCATCCAGGGCGAGCCCGACGCGTCGTCGTTCCCCTCCGGCGGCCTGCGCGCCACCTTCGAGGCGCGCGGCTACACGGCGTGGGATCCCACCTCGCCGGCGTTCGTGGTAGAGACCAACGCGGGGTGCTACCTGAGCATTCCCACGGCGTTCGCGTCGTGGACGGGCGAGGCGCTGGACACCAAGATCCCGCTCCTCCGGTCGATGTCGGCGCTGGACGCGCAGGCCCGGCGGGCGCTCAAGCTGTTCGGCAACACCGAAGGGCGCGTGACGGCGACGTGCGGGCCGGAGCAGGAGTTCTTCCTCATCGACCAGGAGTTCTTCTACCGCCGCCCGGACCTGATGACCACTGGGCGCACGCTCTTTGGCGCCAAGCCGCCGCGCGGGCAGGAGCTGGAGGACCACTACTTCGGCTCCATCCCCGACCGGGTGCTGGCGTTCATGATGGAAGTGGAGCGCGAGCTGTACAAGCTGGGTGTGCCCGTAAAGACGCGGCACAACGAGGTGGCGCCGGGGCAGTTCGAGATGGCGCCCATCTACGAGAACGCCAACCTGGCGGCCGACCACCAGCAGCTGATGATGATCACGCTGCGCAAGGTGGCCCCGCGCTACGGCCTGGCCGCGCTGCTGCACGAAAAGCCGTTCGCGGGCGTGAACGGCAGCGGCAAGCACCTCAACTGGTCGCTGGGCACGGAGTCGCAGAACCTGCTGGAGCCGGGCGATACGCCGCACAGCAACATGCAGTTCGTGTTCTTCTGCACGGCCGTGCTGCGGGCCGTGGAGCGGCACCAGGACCTGCTGCGCAGCGCCGTGGCGTTCGCCGGCAACGACCACCGGCTGGGGGCCAACGAGGCGCCGCCGGCCATCATCTCGGTGTTCCTGGGCGACCAGCTGACGGACGTCTTCGAGCAGATCGAGAGCACCGGATCGGCCACGTCCAGCAAGGCCGAGGGGCTGCTGGGGCTGGGCTCGCCCGTGCTTCCGCACCTGCCGCAGGCCGCGGGCGACCGCAACCGCACCAGCCCGTTCGCGTTCACGGGCAACAAGTTCGAGTTCCGCGCGCTGGGCTCGTCGCAGTCCGTCAGCTGGCCGGCCACGGTGCTCAACACCATCATGGCCGAGGCGCTGGACGAGCTCACGACGGCGCTGGAGGCGGAGCTGGCCGGCGGCAAGGTCAAGTTCGAGGAGGCGCTGCGCACGCTCGTGGCCACGGAGATCCGCCGGGTAAAGCGCATCGTCTTCAACGGCGACGGCTACAGCGACGAGTGGCACCAGGAGGCGGAGCGCCGCGGGCTGCTGAACCTGCGCACCACGCTGGACGCGCTGGAGCAGATGCACCAGGAAAAGAACCTGGCGCTCTTCGAGAAGTACGGCATCCTCTCGCACCGCGAGCTGGAGAGCCGGCACGAGATCGCCCTGGACCAGTACTTCAAGACGGTCAACATCGAGGGCGAGACCACGGCCGACATCGCGGGCACCATGATCATGCCGGCCGCCGTGCGCTACCTGAACGACCTGGTGGCCGCCGCGGACCGCACGCGCTCGCTGGGCGTGGAAACCAGGGGGCTCACGCGCACGGTGCAGATCGTCAACGAGCTGGTGGACGAGCTGCGCGAGGGGCTGGATGCGCTGGTGGCGCAGAACGCCGAGCTGGGCGGCGAGGACGTGCACAGCAAGGCGTTCCACGTGCGCGACAACGTGATCCCGGCCATGGGCCGCGTGCGCGCCGTCGCGGACAAGCTGGAGAAGGTCGTCCCGGACGACTACTGGCCGCTCCCCACCTACCGCGACATGCTGTTCGTGAAGTAACGGCGCGATCGGTGGATGGATGACGCGCGAAGGGCCGCCTCCCGGTGTGGGGGGCGGCCCTTCTGCGGTATCATGCTCGTGCAGGGAAACGGCGTAGCGCGGGGGAAACGTGTCGAGGTTAGGATCCGCGTTTCCGCGAAGAGCCACATGTTGCGCAGCCGGGCAGAAAACGCCTGCTGGCACATCATCCACACGATCGCGTCTGTAAGATTCGGCCCCGGCGGCGCACGCCGGCACGTTCCGTCGATCGTGACATCTGGATACTTGCGCCGAGGCCCGCCACACTGAGTATTTGACATCCGCAGATCACTTCCACCCCGCCTGCCACGCGATGCAGATCCCCGTTCCCGACGACCTGGCCGCCATCTGCCGCGAGGTCGTGGCGGAGGGCAAGCCGGACGCGGCGTGGGCGGAGATCGAGGCGGGCGACTGGTTCCAGACCGACACCGGCACCGGCGGATACGAGGCGGACGAGCACGCCTTCATCTTCAGCGTCCACACGTCTGACAACGGCGAGCTGTGGCTCCCCCTCACGCTCGTGGAAGCCGCCGCGGTCGCGCGCGGCGAGCGGACGAGCGCGGAGGCGCGCCGGCCGGAGTGACGACGCGGGCCGGGACCGGCGCGTGGAGGCGGGCGCAGGACGAGCCGCACGCGCATCCGCGGACGGAAATGATTATACTGGACGGCGCGCGTCGGGCGCCGGTCCGGAGCCGGGCCCCGTCGCGGCGTTCCTCCGACACGACTGATCTCATCCACCGGCGGCTGGCGCACCCCGCGCGCGCCGTTCCCGCAGGCTGAAAGCGCGATGTCCATCCATCCACCCGGCCCCACGATCCCCGCCCCGCCCGCCGCCCTCCCGAACGGGGGCGCAGAAGCCACGCCGGAGCACGAGCTGGCGCTGCTGCGCTCGGCGCTGGAATCCACCGGCGACGGGCTGTGCGTGGTGGACCTGGAGGGGCGGCTGGTGTTCGCCAACCGGCGCTTTCAGCGGATGTGGGCGCTGCCCGACGCGCTGATGGCGCCCGGCGAGCGCGTGCGCCTGGACCCCGCGCTGGTGCAGGTGGAGGACCCGGAGTGGTTCGCCGCGCGCACCACCGAGATCTCCGCCGATCCGGAGATGGAAGCGTGCGACATGCTGCGCTTTCGCGACGGGCGGGTGGTGGAGCGCGTCTCCAACCCGCAGCGGGTGGACGGGCGCGTGGTGGGGCGGGTGTGGAGCTTTCGCGAGGTCACGGGGCGCCACGCCGCCGTCCGCGCCCAGCGCGCCGCCGAGGCCGCCCTGGCCCGCTCCGAGACGCGGTTCCGCGCCCTGTTCGAGCAGTTTCCCCTCTCCATCCAGATCTTCTCCCCCGAGGGCTGGCACGTGCAGGGCAACCGTGCCTGGGAGGAACTGTTCGGCCTGCCGCCGGAGGTGGTCCACGACTTCAACCCCCGGCTCGATCCGCAGCTGGAGGAGGTGCGCGACCTGGTGGAGCGCGGCTTTGGCGGCGAGGCGGTGCAGCTGCCGGCCACCCTGTTCGACCCCGCGGCCGTCGCCCCCGGCCAGGCCGGTGACGCGCCGCGCGCGCCGATGTGGGTGCAGGCCTTCCTGTGCCCCGTGCGCGACGGCGAGGGCGCCATCCGCGAGATGCTCGTCGTGCACCAGGACGTGACGGACGCGCGCCGGGCGGCCGAGGCGCTGGAGGTGTCGGAGGCCAGCTACCGCGCCGTGTTCGACGCGTCCAACGACGCCATCTACGTGCACGACGTGGACACGGGCGCCATCGTGCACGCCAACGGGCGCGCCTGCGAGCTGCACGGCCTGTCGCGCGAGGAGATGATCGCCGGCGGGCTGGGCGTGCTCCCGGGTGGCGATCCGCCGTACTCGGTGGAGGACGTGCGCCGCCACCTGGCCGCGGCGGCCGCCGGCGAGCGGCGCGTGTTCGAGTGGCCCGTGCCGCGCCCGGACGGCGCGGCCACCTGGCTGGAGGTCGCCCTGCAGCGGGTGAGCATCGGCGGCACGGACCGGGTGCTCTCCACCGCGCGCGACATCAGCGACCGCAAGACGGCCGAGGAAGCCCTGCGCGCGGCCAACGAGTCGCTGGAGGCGCGGGTGGAGGCGCGCACGGCGGAGCTGGCCGAGACCAACCTCGCCCTGGAAGAGGAGATCGCCGAGCGCGCCCGGGCCGAGGAGGAGCTGCTGCACACCGCGCAGGAGCTGCACGCCGTCTTCCACGCCCTCCCGGACCTGTACTTTCGCATGGACGGCGCGGGCACCATCCTGGACTACCGCGCCGGCACCCACGAGAACCTGTACGTTCCGCCCGAGCACTTCGAGGGGCGGCGGATGACGGAGGTGCTCCCCCCGGAGGCCGCGGCCATCTTCGCCGGGGGGCTGGCGGAGGTGCGGCGCACGCAGGCGCTGGTGTGCGTGGAGTACCGCCTGTCCCTGCCGGACGGGGAGCGCGACTTCGAGGCGCGGCTGGTGCCGTTCGGCCTGGTGGAGTTCATCGCCATCGTGCGCGACGTCACCGACCGCAAGGAGACGGAGCGCGCGCTGCAGGAAAGCGAGGAGTACTTCCGCCAGCTCATCGAGAACGGCTCCGACCTGATCGTGGTGCTGGGTCCGGACCGAACCACGCGGTACATGAGCCCCTCCGCCGTGCGCATCCTGGGGATGCAGCCCGAGGAGCGCGTGGGACGCAGCCCGTTCGAGATGATCCACCCGGACGACGTGGAATCGTCGCAGCGGATCGCCCGGGAGGCCACGATGAACCCCGGGACGGCGTACTCCATCGAGTTCCGCTACCGCCACAAGAACGGTGGATGGATCACGTTCGAGGCCTTCGTCCGCACCCTGCGCGAGGACTCCGCGGACGGCGGCCTGGTGGTCAACGCGCGCGACGTCACGGCCCGCAAGGCGGCCGAGGCGGCGCTGCAGGCCAGCGAGGAGCACTTCCGCCGCCTGATCGAGAACGCGTCCGACGTGGCGACGGTGCTGGATGCAAAGGGGTGCATCCGCTACCAGAGCCCGTCCATCACTCGCGTGCTGGGCTACACGCCCGACGAGCTGATGGGGGAAAGCTCGTTCGACTACGTGCACCCCGACGACACGCTGGCCTCGCGCGCGCTCATCGAGGCCATCGTCCGCCGGCCGGGGACCACCCACCAGACGGAGTTCCGCTTTCGGCACCGCGACGGGTCGTACCGGGTGCTGGAGACGCTGGGACGCACGCTGCGCGAGGACTCGGCGGAGGAGGGCGTCGTGGTCAACTCGCGCGACGTCACGGAGCGCACGGAGGCCGAGGCGGCGCTGCACCGCAGCGAGGAGCACTTCCGCACGCTCATCGAGAACGCCACGGACCTCATCACCATCCTGGACCCGGATGGCACCATCCGCTACGAGAGCTCGGCCATCGTGCGGATGCTGGGCTACACGGCGGAGGAGCTGATCGGCCGCACCCCGTTCGAGCTCATCCACCCCGACGACGCGCCGGCGGTGATGGTGCGGCTGGGCGAGCTGGTGGCGCAGCCGGGGACGTCCGCCAGCGTGGAGTTCCGCTTTCAGCACGCGGACGGGACGTGGCGGCACCTGGAGGCCGTGGGGCGCACCATCAACCCCGCGACCTCGCTGGACGGCGTGGTCGTCAACTCGCGCGACATCACGGAGCGGCGGCGGGCGGAAGAGGCGCTGCTGGCGGCCAAGGAAGAGGCGGAGCGCGCCAACCTGGCCAAGAGCGAGTTCCTGTCGCGGATGAGCCACGAGCTGCGCACGCCCATGAACTCCATCCTGGGCTTTGCGCAGGTGCTGGCGCGGCGGGGGCTGCCGGCGGACCAGGCCAAGGGGGTGGACCACATCCTCCGCGCCGGCCGGCACCTGCTGAACCTGATCAACGAGGTGCTGGACATCGCGCGCATCGAGGCCAACGAGCAGCAGCTTTCGCTGGAGGCCGTGCGCCTGGACGCGTCGGTGCAGGAGACGGTGGCCCTCATCCGTCCCCTGGCGGCGCAGTACGGGTGCGCGGTGGACGAGCTGGACCTGCCGGCGGACCTGTACGCCCTGGCGGACCGGCAGCGGCTGGCGCAGGTGCTGCTGAACCTGCTTTCCAACGCCATCAAGTACAACCATCCGGGCGGCCGCGTGTGGGTCACGGTAGAGCCGGCGGCGGCGGAGGAGGAGGGCGGGGCGCACCGCGTCTGCGTGCACGACACGGGGCCGGGCATCCCCCCGGAGCGCGCGGCGGAACTGTTCGTCCCCTTCGCGCGGCTGGGGGCGGAGTCGTCGGACGTGGAGGGGACGGGGCTGGGGCTGGCCCTTTCGCAGCGGCTGGTGCAAGCCATGGGCGGGGAGCTGGAGGTGACCAGCGAGCCGGGGGTGGGGAGCACGTTCCGGGTGCGGCTGCGTGCCGTGGAGAGCCCCCTGCTGCGCCTGTCCCGCCGCGAGCCGGCCGTGTCCGGGTCCTCGCCGGGGGCGCCGGCGCAGCGGGACGCGCGGCTGCTGTACATCGAGGACAACCTGGCCAACGTGTCGCTGGTGGAGACCATCCTGGCCGGGCGCCCGCACGTGACGCTGGTGACGGCGCTGCAGGGGCGGCTGGGGCTGGACCTGGCCCTGCAGCACGGCGCCGACCTGATCCTGCTGGACCTGCACCTCCCCGACATGCAGGGGGACGAGGTGCTGGCGCGGCTGCGGGCGGAGCCGCGGACGGCGCAGATTCCCGTGGTGGTGATCAGCGCGGACGCCACGCCGGGGCGCATCGACCGGCTGCGGCAGGCGGGGGTGCACGCGTACCTCACCAAGCCGCTGGACGTGGACGAGTTCCTGGACGTGGTGGACGGCATTCTCGCACGGGAGGACTGACGCATGCCCATCCTGGACGCGCTGGCGGAGTGCCGCGTGCTGGCCATCGACGACGAGGAAGCCAACCTGGACCTGCTCCAGTTCTTCCTGGCGGACGAGGGGTTCCCCAACTTCACGGGCACCAGCGACCCGCGCGGGGCCCTGGCCACCTTCAGCGAGGTGCGCCCGGACCTGGTGCTCCTCGACCTGCACATGCCGCACATCGACGGCTTCGCGATGATGCGGGGGCTGCGCGAGCGGGTGGGGCCGGACGACTTCGTCCCCATCCTGGTGCTGACGGCGGACGTGACGGACGCCGCGCGGCTGCGGGCCCTGGAGGAGGGCGCGAGCGACTTCCTGACCAAGCCGCTGGACGGGGTAGAGGTGGTGCTGCGCATCCGCAACCTGCTGCGCACGCGGGTGCTGCACCGCCAGCAGCAGGAGGGCCGCGCCCGCGCCGAGGCCGCCGGGCGCCGCGCCG
>DATING010000221.1:0-8698 GCA_035474555.1 Longimicrobium sp.
GGCCGGTACCGTGCACCTCGGTTTGATGAAGGTGCTGCCCGGGGCCAGCGGCATTGTCGCCACGAACTATTCCGGCGCGGCCGTGGTGGAGCGCAGCGAGATCGACCACCAGGGCGCCGCCAACTCCGGTACGTACGCCGTACGGCTGGAGAACACTGGTGCCGGCGGATCGTTGACGCTGGACGGCACTCAGGTCAAGAACAAGCTCGATGGCACCGCCGCGGTGTCGGTTTCCGGACTGGGCGGCTCCGCGATCGTGTTTTCCGTTCGCGACAGCAACACGAGCGATGGCTTCCCCAGCGAGTTCACCAACCTCTTCGGCAGCGCCGTCACGGTTTCGTCGGGCGGCACGTCCGATGTCGCCGTCGTCGTACGTGACTCGCGGTTCGTGAATGCGGCGCCGGGCGGGATCAACAACCTGGAACTGTCGGCGGTGCAGAGCGCCACGCTGGACTACACCATCGAAGACAACCTCTTCGACAACGTCGCAAAGGCCAGCGCCATCGCCGGCGTGATCAACCTGAATGCGTTCGATGCCGGGCAACTGGGTTCCACCACGGCGGGTGGGTCGATCGTGGGCAACACCATCCGCAACATCGGCACTGGATTGCTGGTGACCCAGTTGGGCTACGTCGGCATCCGCGTGGCGCTGGACAACAGCGTTGGCGGCGTGTCCCACCGCGTACTGATCGAGAACAACACGCTTACCAACCTGTGGCGGCAGGGGATCCTGGTCTCCAGCCGCAACCAGGCGGATGACGTGAACGTCCGTATTCAGAACAACGTGATCGGCACGCAGGCCGCGCCGGTGGCCCGGTCCAACCGGCGGGCCGTGGAGATCGAGGCGCAGGCCTCCAGCGCCATGAAGGTGGAGGTGCTGGGGAACCCGTCGATCGTGAACACCTCCACGACCGGCGGCAACTCGGCGCTGCACATCCGTTCCATCGGCTCGGCTTCGCTGGTGAGCGCGACCGTGCTGGGGAATACGATCGGGAACAGCAACGCCGCCATCACGGCGGGGCGGTTCCGGACGGAGACTGTCAGCGGGCTGAATGGGCAGGTGTGCCTGGACGTGCGCAACAACACGCTGGACTCTGCGGCGAGCCTCTTTGAACTCGTAGCCGCCGGGACGGGTGCGTTCCTGGTCGAGGGCCCGGGTTCGGCTGTGGTCACGGGGCCGGAGATTACCGCGGCAAACACCGTGGGAACCGGCAGCGTGTCCGGAACGCCGACGTTCAACAACAACGCCAACTGCGCGCAGCCGTCGCTCTGAGCGGCGGTGCCGCAGCTACGAAAGAAGGCCGGGGGAGTCATCTCCCCCGGCCATCCTCACATCCACTCCGCAGCCCCTCAGGTGAACACGGCCTCGTAGCGCATGCCGCGCTCGTCGGGGCCGATGGGGGCCAGGAACAGCTCCATGGCATCCATCGCATCGCTCTCCACGCGGTAGATCTGCTGCGGGAGGATGGGCGCCTGCGGCACGGTGTGAAAGATGAGCGAGAACGGCACCCGGTCGCGCCCCGCGGCCGCACCCGGGCCCCAGGGGTGCACCTCGGTGAGCTTGGTGGGCACGCGGTTCTCCTCGTCCACGACGATGTGGAACAACTCGCCCACGTGCGGCTGAAAGGTTTCGAGTGTAAAGGTCTCGAGCATGGGGCCGGTTCTCAGTTGGGGTGCGGACCGCGGCGGGCGTGCGCGTACGGCGGGAGTGCGGATCGGGGCGGCCGCGGAGACGTCCATCCGCCGTGGCACGCCCGAAAAACTACGGGCGGGCCGGGAGCCTCCGCAACCGCTGGAGAATTCCCAGGCTCATATCACACGCCGCCCGTGTCCTCGTTCGCTGAGCGGCACGCGCCGGGGATGATTCGCCGCCAGTCGTAGGCGAGCACGCGCGCACGTTCAGCGACGCCTCCATCGCCGCGGGCTGACCCGCGCCCGTCCGCGGCTGGACGAACGAACGAGGCCGGGAGCGCGTGCTCCCGGCCTCGCCTGTTTCGCATCAGCCACCCGGCTGGTGCCGGACCCACCTCTGGAGAGACAGGATCGGTGCGCCGTGGCGGATGCGTGCCGGCGCGGACCTCCGCGGCCGGTCAGCGTCCCGTGAACTGCGCTGGGCGCTTCTCCAGGAAGGCGGCGACGCCCTCACGCTTGTCATCGCTGGCGAAGCAGGTGACGAACAGCTCCGTCTCGTACTGCAGGCCGGCGGCCAGGGGCATCTCGGCGGCGGCGCGGACGGCGGACTTGGCCATCCGCAGCGCCACGGGCGACTTGCCCGCCATGGCCCGCGCGAACTCCATCGTCCGGTCGCGCAGCTCGGCCGCGGGGTGCACCACGTCCGCCAGGCCGATGCGCAGCGCCTCCGCCGCGTCGATCAGCTCGCCGGAGAGGACGAGGCGCATCGCCTGGCCCATCCCCACCACGCGCGGCAGCCGCTGCGTGCCCCCCCCGCCGGGAATGATCCCCAGGTTGATCTCCGGCTGCCCGAACCGCGCCGTGTCGGCCGCGATGCGGACGTCGCACGCCAGCGCCAGCTCGCATCCGCCGCCCAGGCAGAACCCGTTGATCATGGCGATCACGGGCTTGGGGAACGCCGCGATCTCGTCGAACACGCGGCGCCCCGTCATCGTGGCCCGCTGCTCCAGGGGCGTGCGCTCCGCGAACTCGCCGATGTCGGCGCCGGCCACGAAGGCCTTGTCCCCCGCGCCCGTGACGACGAGCACGCGCACGGCCTCGTCGTCGCGCAGGGCATCCAGCGCGGCCACGAGCTCGGCGCGCACCTGGCCGCTGAGGGCGTTGCGCTTCTCGGGGCGGTCGATGGTCAAGACGGCGACGGCGCCGTCCGTCTCGACCCGCAGCGTCTCGTAGCTCACCGGCTCTCCTGCGTCCAGTCGTAGAAGCCCTGCCCACTCTTCTTGCCCAGCTTCCCCTCCGCCACCATCCGCCGCAGCAGCTCCGGCGGCCGGTACTGCTCGCCGCCCAGCTCCCCGTGCAGGTACTCGGCGATCCCCAGGCGCACGTCCAGCCCCACCAGGTCCGTCAGCTTGAGCGGGCCCATGGGGTGGTTGTAGCCCAGCTCCATGGCCTTGTCGATGTCCTGCGGCGTGGCGACGCCCTGCTCCACCATCCGCATGGCCTCCAGCCCCAGCACCACGCCCAGGCGCGAGGACGCGAACCCGGGAGTGTCCGTGACCACGATGGGCTCCTTGCCGATGCGCCGCGCGAAGGTGAGCGCCGCGTCCAGGGTGGCCTGCGACGTGTCCGCGCCGCGCACCACCTCCAGCAGCTTCATGATGTGCACGGGGTTGAAGAAGTGCAGCCCGATCACGCGCTCCGGGCGCCCTGTGGCCGCGGCGATGCGGCTGACGCTGAGCGACGAGGTGTTGGTGCCCAGCAGGGCGTGCGGGGGCGCGTGGCGGTCCACCTCGCTGAAGAGGGCGGTCTTGATGTCCATCCGCTCCGGCGCCGCCTCGATCACCAGGTCCGCCGTGGCCACGGCGTCGGCCAGCGTGGACGCCTTGCGCAGGCTGCGCATGGCCAGGTCGCGCATCTCCAGGCTTACCTTGCCGCGGTCCACGCCCTTTTCCAGGTTGCCGCGAACCGTGTTGAGGGCCCGTTCCGTGGCGTCTTCCTGCGGATCGTGCAGGGCCACGTCGTACCCCGCCATGGCGCACACCTGCGCGATGCCGCTGCCCATGGTTCCCGCGCCCAGCACGGCGATCCGGGTGATGACGCCTTCCGTCACTGTGTCTCCTCCGCTGCGGTCCGGGATGGGGTGGGCGCCGCGCCGCCGGGGGCGTGCGGCCGCGCCGAAGCTACCCGCCCCCCCGCCGCGGGGCAACCGCCGGCCCCAGCTGCGACCCCGGCCGCGGGGCGGGCGGACTGGATGCACGCGCCCAGGAGACGCGAAAAGACGCGCCCCCCCGTGCGGTTCAGGTGGTCGCTGTTGCTGAAGAGATCGTCCCGCCCGGCGAAACGCGGGTCCGCGTAGTAGTCCAGCCAGACGGCGTTGGGGTGGTCCGCCACGATCCGCTCCAGGATGGCGCGCGTCTCCGCGAGCACGGCAGGGTCGTGCGTGCGGCGGTAGCCCTCGTGGTACGGCGGCGTGTAGAGAACCAGCTTCACGTCGCGCGCGCGCAGGTCCCGCGCGAGGGCGTCCAGCGCCGCGGCCACGCGGGCGGGCGTCTCGGGCGCGCGCTCGGCCGTCTCCGCGCCCAGCGCGCGGTGCGCGGCGCCCACCGCGGCGCCGTGGCGAAGCAGGGAATCCGGCGTCAGGGGCGGGGACTCGGGGACGATGGTCCGGCCGTCGGGCGTGAGCCGTATCTCCGCGTCCGGGCGGAGCAGGCGCTTCGCCACGCCCATCCAGTGGTCGTCGCGGACCACGGGCGCCAGCATCCCCGTGAACCACAGGTCCAGGTCGCCAGGGATGGGGCCCTGCGTGGGGGTGCGCACGTACAGGTGGCGCCGCCGTCCCCGCAGGTCCGTGCTGCCGGGCACCGCGTGGTCGTTCCACTGCACGCCGTACCAGGTGGCGAACAGCACGTACCGCAGCCGCGGGGCCTGCTCGGCGGCGTAGCGGGCCAGGTAGGCGGCCTCGAACGCGTCCTGGCCGGCCGCGGAAAAGTGCATCCCCTGCACGCCCATCTCCGGGAACTCCAGCACCCCGCCGTGCGAGTTGCCCACGGCCACCGCCTCCACCACCGGCTTGCGCTCGCGGAAGAGGGCGACGCGGGCGCGCAGGGCCGGCGCCACGGGGTCCACCACTTCGCTGACCAGGTAGGCGGCGGCGAGGACGAGCACGCCGCCGCCCACGAAGCGCAGCGCGGCCGAAGCAGACCAGGTCATGTCAGAACTGGAAGTAGTAGAAGGGAACCAGGCCGAACTCGCCGAACATCAGCACCGCCATCCCCATGGCGTACGCGGCCGACCAGCGCACCCAGCGCGGCTGGGCGGCGAACCGCTCCGGCCACTGCCGCGCGTGGCCCACGCCATCCACCACCAGGAACACGGTGAGCGCGGCGACCGCCACGGCCAGCTGCCACGCCGGCAGGGGCAGGCCGCCGAACGAGACCAGCGACGCGGGATGGCCGAAGAGCGTTCCGTACATCTCCATCGCACGCCCCATGGAAGGCGCGCGGAAAAAGATCAGCGTGAGCGACATCAGGTTGACGATGAACAGGCAGGCCAGGACGGTGCGCGCCTGGCCCAGGCGCCGCCCCGCGCCCGGCCGCACGCCGTCCACGGCCCCCTGAGCCCGCTGCCACAGCCGGTCCCGCCTGCGCCGGGTGCCGTCGCCCACGATGATCAGCAGGGCCGTGGACGCGCCCCACGCGATGAACGTCCAGGCGGCACCGTGCCACAGCCCGCTGGCCAAGAAGACGATCAGGATGTTGCGCGCCCACTTGGGCTTGCCGGGGCGGCTCCAGCCCAGGGGCCGGGCCAGGTAGTCGCGGAACCAGATCATCAGCGAGATGTGCCAGCGCCGGAAGACCTCCGACATGCTGGTGGAAAGGTACGCCCGGTCAAAGTTCAGCATCAGGCTGAAGCCCATGACCATGGCCGCCCCGCGCGCGATGTCGGTGTAGCCCGAGAAGTCCGCGTAGATCTGGAAGTAGAAGAAGTAGGCGGCCAGCAGCACCGCCCCCGCCGTCTGCGCGCCCTGGGGGGCGAACGCCTCGTTCACGTACGGCGCCAGCCGGTCGGCGATCACCACCTTCTGGAAGAAGCCCCATCCCATCAGCGTAAGCCCGGCCACCGCCCGCCCGCCGTGAAAGCGCTGCACCACGTAGAACTGCGGAAGCAGGCGCCCCGCGCGCTCGATGGGCCCCGCGACCAGCTGGGGAAAGAACGAGACGTACAGGGCGAACCGGCCCAGGTGCCGCTCCGCCGGGATGTCGCCCCGGTACACGTCGATGGTGTACGCGAGCGACTGGAAGACGTAGAAGCTGATGCCGACCGGGAGCAGGGGATGAAAGACGGCCGAGTCCTCCAGCACGATGCCCAGGGGCGAGACGATGGACGCGGCGGTGTCGTGGAGAAAGCCGGCGTACTTGAAATAGCCGAGCATCCCCAGGTTCCCCAGGAGGCTCACCCCCAGCCACGCCTTTCGCCGGCCGGGCGTGGCGGCGTCCTCCATCCGAACGCCGGCCCACCAGTCCGCGCCGGTGGTGGCCATCAGCAGCAGCAGGTACTCGAACTTCCACCACCCGTAGAACAGGTAGCTCGCGGCCAGCAGCACCACCCACCGCCAGCGGTGCGGCGTGGCGAAGAACAGCAGGACGACGGTGGGAAAGAAGAGGACGAACGCGAGCGAATTGAAGAGCATCGGGTGACGGTCGGGCGGGGAACGGGTGCAACTGTATTTTGCGGGGGCTGCGTCCCGCGTCACGAAGGTTGATGCGTGCGGATCGATCTCGGGGCCGCTCCCGCAAGACGGTCACGCAGTGTGGCTGTATCGGATGATCGCGGTGGCGGCTGCCTGTGCGCGCCGGCATCGTGCGGCGCGCACGATCCCGCGTCACCCGGAGCGCCGGCTTCCGCTGCACCCCGGCCGGATTCGTCTGCACCGGGGGATTATGAGTCCCCTGGTGCACAGCGAACCCCGGCGGACCGCGTCTACTCGCCCCGGAACACCGGCCTGCGCTTCTCGTTGAACGCGGAGATGCCTTCCTTCGCGTCCGCGGAGCGGAAGCAGTGCATCTGGCGCTCGCCTTCCGCGGCGAGCATGGCGTCCAGGCCGGACGTCAGCGAGGCGGCGAGCGTCTGCTTGGCGAGTTTGAGGGCGAGCGGCGGCTTGGCCGCGAGCTCCCTGGCCGTCTTCGCCACCTCGTCCTCGAACCAGTCTTCCGCGAACACGCGCTCGAACAGGCCCATGCGTTCTGCCTCGCGCGCCTCTACCATCCGCCCGCTCATCACCAGCTCCGCCGCGCGGCCGGGGCCGACGAGGCGGGGGAGGGAATACGTCGCGCCCCAGTCCGGGTGCAGGCCGATGCGGTTGAAGGTGATGCCGATGGACGCCCGCTCGCTGGCGATGCGAAAGTCGCACGCCAGCGCCAGCGACGCGCCCGCGCCCGCCGCCGGCCCGTTCACCGCCGCGATCACCGGCTGCTCGATGGAGCGCAGCCGCTGCACGACGCGCATCCCGGCCTCCACCAGCGTGCCGAACGTCGCGTCGTCGCCGCGCCGGAGCAGGTCGCTCATCACCTCCACGTCCGCGCCCGTGCAGAATCCGCGGCCCGCGCCCGTGATCACGATCACCCGCACGTCAGGATTCGTGGCGGCGCGGTCCAGCGCGTCGTGCAGCCGGTCGCGCATGTCGCCGCTGAAGGCGTTCAGCCGGTCCGGGCGGTTGAGGGTGATCCAGGCGACGCCCTCCTCCACGCGCAGCAGGACCGTCTCGGTGGATGCGGCAGGGGACGCGCTCATCGTGGGGTCCGCTCCACGATCATGGCGATCCCCTGGCCCACGCCGATGCACATGGATGCCAGCCCGTAGCGCACGCCCTGCCGGTGCATCTCGTGCACGAGCGTGGTGAGGATGCGCGCGCCCGACGAGCCCAGCGGATGCCCCACGGCCACCGCGCCGCCGGAAACGTTCACGATGGCGGGGTCGATGCCCAGCTCCCGCACGCACGCCACCGACTGCGCCGCGAACGCCTCGTTCAGCTCCACCAGGCCGATGTCGCCGACGGAGAGCCCCGCCAGCGCCAGCGCCTTGCGCGTGGCCGGCACGGGGCCGATCCCCATCCGCTGCGGCTCCACGCCCGCCACCGCGCTGGCGACGATGCGCGCCATGGGCTTCACGCCCAGCCGATCCGCCGCCGCGCCGGAGGCCACCAGCAGCGCGGACGCGCCGTCGTTGAGCCCGGACGAGTTGCCGGCCGTCACCGTGCCGTTCTGCTTGCGGAACGCGGCCTTGAGCGCCGTCAGCCCTTCCAGCGTGGTGTCCGCGCGCGGGTGCTCGTCCGTGTCCACGACCTTCGGCGGGCCCTTGCGCTGCGGCACCTCCACGGGGACGATCTCGCCCGCGAAGTGTCCTTCGGCGATGGCCCGGGCCGCGCGCTGCTGGCTGTCGAACGAGAACTGGTCCTGGTCCTCGCGGCTGACGCCGAACTCCTCCGCCACGATCTCCGCCGTCTCGCCCAGCGACACCGTCCACTCCGTCGGCATCTTCGGGTTGACGAAGCGCCAGCCGAGGAGCGAATCCGCCATCTGCGGCACGCCGCGGGCGTAGCCCTCTTCCGGCTTGAGCATCACCCACGGCGCACGGGTCATGCTCTCCACGCCGCCGGCGATGAAGGTCTCGCCCTCGCCCGCGCGGATGGCGTGCATGGCGCTGCGCACCGCCTCCAGTCCCGATCCGCAGAGCCGGTTCACCGTCTGCCCGGGGACGGTGACGGGGAGGCCGGCCAGCAGCAGCGCCATCCGTCCCACGTTGCGGTTGTCCTCGCCCGCCTGGTTGGCGCACCCGAAGATCACGTCGTCCACCACGGACGGATCGATCCCCGTCCGCTGCACGATCGCCTTTACCACGGTGGCGGCCAGGTCGTCCGGCCGCACGGAAGCAAGCGAGCCGCCAAAACGCCCCACGGGCGTCCGGACGGCATCCAGGATGTATGCGTCAGTCATGGAAGACAAAGAAGTGCCCAGTGCCCAGGTTCAGGTGCCAGGGATGCGCGTGGCCGAGTCAGCCCACCACGATC
>DATING010000222.1:0-3910 GCA_035474555.1 Longimicrobium sp.
CTCCAGGCGCGTCTCGACGCGCTCAGCGAAAGCGCACTTCACGCCGTCGCGCGCGATGCGGCCCGGCAGGCGATGCATGGCATCCTCGCGGATGGCGATCCTCCGAACGCCGTGATCCGCGCTCTGGACCTCGGGAGCCACCGTCTGGGCCCGAGCGTCTCGTGATCCGCCCGCTCCACGAATGAGAGAACCGCAGCGCCCGTGAATGGACGCTGCGGTTCTCATCTCGTGTGCAGCCGATCGGCAACGGCGGCCGCGCTCAGATCGCGACGGGCTCGGCGGCGTGCTCCGGGACGGGCGTCAGCCAGCCGTGCGTGTCTGGCGCGCGGCCGCGGGCGATCTCCAGGTAGCGCTGCTGGATGCGGCGCGTGATCGGGCCCATCCGCCCCTCGCCCACCGGGATGCGGTCCACGCTGCGGATGGGCGTGACCTCGCTGGCCGTGCCCGTGAAGAACAGCTCGTCCGCCGTGTACAGCCACTCGCGCGCCACCATCGCTTCGCGCACGGGCAGCCCGAGGTCCTCGGCGATGCGGATGATGCTGTCGCGGGTGATGCCGTTCAGGTTGGTGCCGTCCAGCGCCGGGGTGATGAGGGCGCCGTCGCGGACCAGGAACACGTTCTGCCCCGTGCCCTCGCTCACCAGGCCGCCCGGCCCCAGTGCAATGGCGTCCGCGTAGCCGTCCTCGATGGCCTCCAGCCGGCCCAGCTGCGAGTTGAGGTAGTTGCCCGCCGCCTTGGCGCCCGAGGGAAAGGTGTTGGGCTCCTGCCGCTGCCAGCTGGAGACCTTCACGTCCACGCCGTTGTCCAGCGCGCCCTCGCCCAGGTACGTGCCCCACGGCCAGCACGCGATGTACACCTCCAGCGTGCTCCCCACGGGCGAGAGGCCCGCCGAGCCGTAGCCGCGCACCACCATGGGACGGATGTAGCACTCGCGCAGGCCGTTGCGCGCCACGATCTCCGTGCACGCCGCGGTGATCTCGGGGATGCGGTCGGCGATGTCCATCCGGTAGATCTTGCACGAGTCCTTGAGCCGGCGCAGGTGCGCGTCCAGGCGAAAGACCGCGGGGCCGTCGGGCGTCTCGTAGCAGCGGATGCCCTCGAACAGCGAGGAGCCGAACTGCAGGGAATGGACAAGGACGTGCACCGTGGCTTCGCGCCAGGGAATCCACTGGCCGTCGTGCCAGATCCACTCGGTCTCGGGAAGGTTGTTGCTCGCCATCGGTGCATCTTCTACAGGTTGATTCAGGTCCAGCCCCGCCGCGCGGGCGCAACAAGTTGACACCCGCGCCGTCCCGGGGCCAGTGCCGCCGTCGCAGATGTGTGCAGATGCGGATCGCGCGAGCTCACGGGCCGGCCCGAGAGCATCAGGCGAGATCGAGCCGGGCGAATGAAATGAATTCGCTGCAACGACCACACGAAGTCCGCCTGCGCGGACTGTCCGTCCCGGTCGGGTGCCACGCGGTGCACGGGATCCCGGTGGGCTCGTGCTTCTCCGGCGGGGACGGCGGGCGCCGTGTGGATGGATTGTGCACAACCTCGGCGAGCGCAGTCCGCGCAGGCGGACTTGGTGATGTTCGAGCCGCGGTTTCAACCGCCGGGGCTGAGAGGCCGCTTCCGGCCTCGATCCTTCTCCCACCCGGACCGCCGATCCGCCGATCTGCCTGATCCCCGATCCGCCGATCCGCCGATCTGCCTGATCCTCGATCCGCCGATCCGCCTGATGGCCCATTCCGATCCCCGATCCGCATCCAGTTCACCCCCGAATCCGGCGCGGCCGATCCTCCGTATCCCCCTCTGCCAGCCTGGCCGCGGCGCCCGCGTATACTTCCTGCGTTGCGCGTGGGCGACGGATGTCCACGAGGTCCACAGGCAAGCAGAACCGGGAGATGGCTGGATGAAGATCGCCGTGCTGATGGGCGGAACGAGTGCGGAACGAGACGTGTCGCTGGCGTCGGGGCTGGCCATCACCAAGGCCCTGCGCGAGCGCGGGCACGACGTCTCGGTGGTGGATACGGCCGCGGGCTTCATCGCCGGCGGGGAGGAGCAGGACCTGCTGCCGGGCGGCGTGAAGAGCGCGCCGCCGGAGAACCTGGACCGCGCGCTCCCCCTCTTCGACCTGGGGCAGGTGGAGCAGCTGCGAAGCGCGGACCTGGCGTTCCTGGCGCTGCACGGCGGCGACGGCGAGGACGGCACCGTGCAGGCGCTGCTGGAGCTGATCGGCATCCCGTACACGGGCTCGGGGCCGCTGGGGTCCGGCATCGCCATGGACAAGGACGTCACCAAGCGCCTGCTGCGCGACTCGCAGGTGCCCACGCTGCCGTGGCGGGTGGCCCGCGCGCCGGAGTACAGCTACGATCCCGACACCATCGAGGACCTGGTGGGGCTCCCCTGCATCGTCAAGCCGGCGCGGGGCGGGAGCAGCGTGGGCATCCACGTGGTCAACGACCGCTCGGAGCTCGAGGCCGCCGTGCGCGAGGCCTCGCAGCACGACCGCGAGGTGATGATCGAGCGCTTTGCCAAGGGGCGCGAGCTCACGGTGGGCATCCTGGGCGAGCAGGCGCTGCCGCCCGTGGAGATCCGCCCCAAGAAGGGCATCTACGACTACGAGAGCAAGTACACGCCGGGGATGACGGAGTACCTGTGCCCCGCGCCCCTGGACGAGGAGGTCGTGGCCCAGGTGCAGGCGTACGCCCTGCGCGCCTTCAAGGTGCTCAAGCTGCGCGGATACGCCCGGATCGACTTCATCCTGGCCAAGGAGCAGCTGTTCTGCCTGGAGGCCAACACGCTCCCGGGGATGACGGCCACGAGCCTCCTTCCCAAGGGCGCGGCGGCCGTGGGAATCGACTTTCCGGAGCTGTGCGACCGCATCGTGAACCAGGCCGTGGCGCGCCGCTGACGGGTCGCGGACCGGAGTCGCGGGACCGGTGTAGAGAGGGCACGGGCCGGGTTTCGCCGGCCGTGCAGCCGTTCCCGCAGCACGCTTTTCTCTTACGCAATGGCTTACCGGGATTCCTACGGGGGTGGCTTCGGCGGGTCGTCCATGACCCCCTGGGTCAAGCGCCTGCTCATCGCCAACACGGCCGTGTTCCTGGCGGTGTTCGTGCTGGAGAACATCGCGCGCGTCCCCGTGATGCAGTACCTGGCGTTCCGCCCGCTGTCGTTCGTCACGACGCCGTGGACGCTGCTCACGTACAGCTTTGTCCACGCGGGGATCTGGCACCTGCTGGGCAACCTGCTGGTGCTGTACTTCTTCGGCGCGCCGCTGGAGAACCGCTGGGGCTCGCGCGACTTCATCAAGTTCTACCTGGTGGGCGTGGCCGGCGGGGCCGTGTTCTCGGTGCTGTTCTTTTTCCTGCAGCCCGCGCTGGCCATCGTGGGCGCGTCGGCGGGGACGTTCGCGCTGATGGTCGCGTTCGCCATGATCTGGCCGGACATGGAGATCCACGTCTGGGGGATCTTTCCCATCAAGGCCAAGTACTTCGTGGGGATCCTGGCGGGCATCAACGTGCTGATGCTGTGGTCGCCCAACAACGGCGTGGCCGTGCTGGCGCACCTGGGCGGCGCGGTGGCGGCCATCGCCTACCTCAAGAGCCCCTGGGCCCCCAGCGGCTGGGGTGACGTGCCCAGCGCTCCCCGCAAGAAGCAGCAGAAGCGGGGGATGGCCCTGGTGCCGTGGAGCGGCAAGAAGCCCGTGGCCACGGCCTCGTCCTCCGCCGGCACAGCCACGCAGACGCGCCCCGCGCCGGCCCGCTCGGCCAAGGCGGAGCGCGAGCTGCTGGACGACGTGGACCGCATCCTGGACAAGATCTCGGCCAACGGCCTGGCCTCGCTCACGGACGAAGAGCGCAAGCGGCTGGACGAGGTGAGCAAGCGGTACCGGACGAACTAGCGTCTCGGCACGGGCGGGGCA
>DATING010000223.1:0-11632 GCA_035474555.1 Longimicrobium sp.
GCCCTCCCCCTGCTGCTGGGGGCCCTGCTCGCCCCCGCGGCCGCCGCGGCCCAGGAGGGCGTGCTTAGCCCGGGCGACATGGTGCGGGTGACCGTGTACCGCAACCCCGACATGTCGGGCGAGCTGGTGGTGGGCGACGACGGCACCCTGCTCCACCCCCTGTACCGCGACCTGCGCGTCACGGGGCTGTCGCAGGTGCAGCTCAACGAGCGGATCACCACGCACCTGGCCCGCTACGGCGCCGAGCCGGCGTTCGTGGCCGAGCCGCTCGTGCGGGTGACCGTCTCGGGCGAAGTTCGTCAGCCCCAGGTCACCACCGTCCGCCCCGGCACCACCGTCTTCCAGGCGCTGGCGCAGGCGGGCGGCATTACCCCCGCGGGCCGGGCCAGCCGGGTGCTCCTGGTTCGCGGGGGCGAGTCGCGCACCCTGGACCTGACGGTGCCCGGCGCGCCGGACGCCACGCAGCCGGTGCGCTCCGGCGACCTGCTGGTGGTGGAGCGCCGGTCCACGTGGGTGCGCGACGTGCTCACGCCGGCCGCGTCGGTCGCCAGCGTCGCCATTGCGCTCCTCAACCTGCTCCGCCGATAGATGATGGAAGTTCAAGTCCCCGAGCGTCGCGTTCTCCCGGGCGTTCCCGTCATGCGTCCCGGCGAGAACGGGCGCGGCGCAACGCCCACGCCCGGCGCCCGCGAGGGCAGCGGCGAATCCATCAGCCTGCAGGAGGTGCTGCGCGTGCTGCGCCGGCACCTGCTGCTGGTCTCGGCGTTCGCCCTGGCCTTTGCGGGCATCTCGGCGTGGGTGGCGCTCCGCACCCCGGCCAGCTACGAGAGCACGGCCACGGTGCGCCTGGCGGACCTGCGCTCCGGCCTCACGGGCGGCCTGGGCGATCCCGTGGCCGAGCGGATGGCCGGCCGGCGCGACCCCCTGCTGTCGCAGATGGAGGTGATGCGCAGCCGCACCCTGGTGGGCCGCGTGGTGGACCGCGAGGGGCTGCGCCTGCAGCCCCTGGGGACGGAGCTTCCCGCCGGCCTCATCCGCAACGCAAAGGTGCCCGCCGACGCGCCGGGCGACACCATCCAGCTCACCTTTGGCGCGCAGCAGGTGCAGGCGCGGACGGGCGCCCTGCGGGCCGCGGCCGCGTACGGCGCGCCCCTCAAGCTGGGGCAGGTGTCGTTCGTGGTGGACCGCCTCCCCGGGGACGCGACCTCGGGCGAGCTGGTGATCGCCTCGCGGTCGGCCACCATCAACGGCCTGCTGGGGCGGCTCCGGGCCCGCCCCCGCGGCGAGACGGACCTGTTCGACCTGGTGTACGTGGCGGGCGACCCCAACTCGGCGCGGGTGGTGCTGGACGCCGTGGTGGAGGAGTTCCAGCGGCTCAACGCGCAGGCGGCGCAGCTGCGGTCGCGCAAGCGCCGCGAGTTCATCGAGGAGCAGCTGCAGCAGAGCGACCGCGAGCTGGCGGGCGCCCAGATGGCCCTGAGCGAGTTCCGCCGCAACCGGCAGGTGTACAGCTCGCGCGAGCAGATCGGCCAGGAGCAGCAGGGACTGCGTGACCTGGAGGTGCGGCGCGAGGAGCTGGAGGCCGACCGGCAGACCAGCCGCATGCTGCTGGCGGCCGCCGAGCGCGGGGGCACCGACACCCGGGCCCTGCGCAGCCTGGTTTCCTCCCCCGCCGTGGCCGGCAACCCGGTCATCCAGGGGCTGTACAACCAGCTGATGGCGTACGAGGCCGAGCGCGACACGCTCACCACGGGCCGCTTCCGCAGCGCGGAAGAGAGCCCGGCCGTGCAGCGCATCAACCAGCTGATCGCCGGCACGCAGGCCCGCATCGCCGACGCCGTGCGCAGCCAGATCCAGTCGCAGGACGCGCGCATCGCCGCCCTGGACGCCATCCGCGACCGCCGCACGTCGCGCATGAGCGGGCTGCCGGAGCTGGAGGCCGAGGAGGAGCGCCTCACGCAGCAGATGGTCACCCAGCAGGAGGGGGCCAACGCCCTGCGGGCAGAGCTGCAAAAGGCGCGCATCGCCGAAGCGGTGGAGATCGGGCAGGTGGAGGTGGTGGACCGCGCCTCCGTGCCCGCCTCGCCCGTGCCCCAGCACCGGGGGCTGCGCATCTTCCTGGGCCTGCTGGTGGGGCTGGGCGTGGGCGGCGTGGCGGCCATCGTGCGCGAGAACATGAACACCACCGTCTCCAGCCGCGAGGAGCTGGAGACCATGATGGGCGTGGCGACGCTGGCCGTCATCCCGCAGATCAACCCCGCGGGGGGGAGCAAGCGCTCGCTGCTGCGCAAGGACGGCACGGGCGAGACGCTGCCGCAGGTGGCGGGGGTGTCCAGCTCCGTGGACCCCAGCGTGGTGGCCGCGTGGCACTCGCACACGCCGGGCGCCGAGGCGTACCGCACCCTGCGCACGAACCTGATGTTCTCGCAGTCCGTGCGGCTGCGCACCATGGTGGTCACCAGCGCCGGCCCGGCCGACGGCAAGACGACGACCTCGTCCAACGTGGCGGCCACCTTCGCGCAGCAGGGAATGCGCGTGGTGCTGGTGGACTGCGACCTGCGCCGCCCGCGCATCCACGAGGTGTTCGGGATGGACAAGGAGCCCGGCCTGTCGCAGCTCATCCTGGGCTACAACGGGGTCGAAGAGGTGATCCGCCCGTCGGGGGTGGAGAACCTGTCCATCATCTCCAGCGGCACGCCGCCCCCCAACCCGTCGGAGCTGCTGGGGAGCGAGCGGATGATGGTGGTGCTGCGCGACCTGCGCGAGCACTTCGACCTGGTGGTGCTGGACACGCCGCCCGTGCTGCTGGCCCCCGAGGCCTCGGTGCTGGCCGCGGGCGCCGACGGCGTGGTGCTGGTGGTGCGCGCGGGTGTCACGCAGCGGGCGGCGGCGCAGGACGCGTCGCAGCAGCTGCACACGGTGGGCGCCAACCTGGTGGGCACCGTGCTCAACGACCCCGACGCCAAGCTGCCGGGCTACTCCAGCTACTACGCCTACCGCTACTACGGGTACGCGTACGGCGGGGCAAAGGCCTGACGCGATCTTCGGATCCGGAACGACGAGAGCGGCCGTCCCTTCGCGGGGCGGCCGCTCTTTCGTTCGTGGTGATTCGTGCGGGGGGAACGGCGGAAGGGCGGGGGTGGGGCGTGTCCCTCCGCTGCGCTCCGAGCCCCCTGCGCATGCCGGCACGATACTGCTGTGCCGTCCTGCTCCGGGGTCTCGGCCCTGCGGGCGCGCATCCCTCACGCAACGCCCCTCCCCCGGCCCCTCCCCGCGCAAACTGCCGCGCGGAGAGGGGAGAACGGCAACTGCATCCGGCCCGCCGGGTCCGCGCGGGGACCCTCACCCCCCGGCCCCCTCTCCCGTACACGACCTCTCCGGCACCCTCGATTGCCTTCCCCGTACGGGAGAGGGGGAGGCGATCCGTCGCAAAGCCAGGCTCCCGGCCACCAAGCCCGCCAAGCCGGTTCGAACCTGCGCCGCAAGACGCGCCCACGCACCTGTTCGGCCCGCGCGCCAAACTGTCATATCATACTGGATCGCTAAATTGATTGTGCACAGGAGTTCTCCTGCTGCCGCACAGGGAAAGGACCTGTTCCCCGTGGCCTCTTTCCCCCTGTGTGAGGCCTTCTTTGAAATCATGAATGCACAATCAATCAGAGAATCGGGTATCATTCCGAGGGAGCGCGCGACGGCACTCGACCGTGCGGTGAACCCCGCGCGCGACCGAGGAATCTACTCCGCGCGTGCTCGTGCTCCGCCGCCCCGCTCCTGCCCCGCCCGTGCACGTCCCGCATCCGCCGAGTCCCCGTCCGAAAACCCGCCCGGGGAGGACACGCGGATCGGATGCGCTCGATCGCGAACGCTACGAATCCGCCGCGTAGCGGAGGGCGCGGCGGAGGAGGAGCAGGGCGGGGGGCGTCAGCACCCACTCCGGCACGCGCCGCGCGAACGACCGCAGGGGACTCGCCGTCCCGGGTCCGTCTTCCCCATCCCCCGCGCCGGGGCGGGTGCCGGAGTGACGCGCGAGGGTGAGGAACACCGCCTCCGCCATCATCCCCTTGAACCCGGGAGAAAGGCGGGACGGCGCCAGGTGCTCCCGCAGGGTGTACGCCGCCGCCGCCACGTCCCGGAACGGGTCCGCGGCGGGCGGACGGCGCGCGCGGAGGCAGTGCGCCAGCTCCAGCTGCGCACGGAGCGCCGGCCCGTCGCGCCGTGCCGCCATCCGCGCCTCGGCGGCGGCGACGTCCTCCGGGGCGCAGCGGCCCAGGGCATCGGCCAGGACCACCAGCTCGCGGAGGGAGCCGCGCCGGCCCGTGTGCTGGGCCACGGTGTGCAGCAGCAGGTGCCACAGGTGGTCCGCCGGGTGCGGCACGTGCAGCCCCGGCGTGCGCGCGGCGATCGCCCGCCCGGCGAACGCCTCCGCCGGGCCGATGCCGGGCACCGCCGTGTGGATTTCCACCTGCACCGCGTCCCCCGTGGTCCGCTCGCGCAGCCGGTGCGACGAGGCGCGGCCGTACGCGGTGTAGCCGGACCCGTCCAGGGCCCTCCCCAGCACCTCCGCGGGGGCGGGGGACGCCAGCACGTCCACGTCTGCCAGGTCCGCGCCCGGCCGGCCCTCCGCCAGGGGAACGCCCCCCTTGAGCACGACGACGACTGCCCCCTCCCGCCGCGCCAGCTTGCCGATCATGTGCAGCTGGGCCCCCGCGGAGAGCACGCGCTGCGTCTCCACGGAGGCGCGGCGCCGCACGTGCGCCGCGCCGTCACCCAGGACCGTGTCGCCCAGGGCGAGGAGGGCCAGGCCGCAGCGCTCCGAGCGCAGGAAGGTGCTCCACCCCCCCGCGGACGCGGCCGGCGCCGCCCCCGCCGCGCCGCAGAGGGCGGGAAGGGCCCAGCGGCGCAGGGCCAGCGCCTCGCGGATGCGGACGTCGCGCGGATCGGGAGATCGATTGGACACGGTGCGGGATCACGAGGGGTGGATGGAGCGGGAAAGCTGCGGCGGAGCGGGGAAGGACGCAATGCGCCGCCCCCAATCCACCGAGGACGTCTCCTCCCCGGCGCACGACCACCTCGGCGCATGGCCGACCCGATCAAGACGTCGCGAACCGCTTCCGCACGTTCGCACTCCTGCTCACGCACTCACGCACTTCCGCACTCACGCACTTCCTTCCCACCGTCCCGGCTTTCGCAACCCTGGCGCGGCGTCTATATTCACCGGCCTTTTTCCACGGACCGTCCGTGGTCCGTTCATCCTTTGCCGTACGCATGATCTCTCCTTCCCCCGCATACGAGCACGCCCGCGAAGCCCTGCGGAGCGCGCCGCGAACGTGGCTGGTGACCGGCGCCGCCGGCTTCATCGGCAGCAACCTCGCCGAGGCGCTGCTGCGGATGGGCCAGCGGGTCGTGGGCATCGACGACTTTTCCAACGGCTTTCAGCACAACGTGGACGACGTGCGGCGCCAGGTGGGCGAGGCGGCGTCGGAGCGGTTCCGCTTCTTCGAGGCGGACGTGCGCAACCCCGGCGACTGCGCCGAGGCGTGCCGGGGGGTGGACGTGGTGCTGCACCAGGCCGCCCTGGGCTCCGTGCCCCGCTCCATCGCCAACCCCGTGGCCTCGCACCTGGCCAACGCCGACGGCACGCTGAACATGATGACGGCCGCCCGCGACGCGGGGGTGCGCCGCTTCGTCTTCGCGTCGTCCAGCAGCACCTACGGCGACAACCCGGCGCTCCCCAAGATCGAGCACCAGATGGGGCGCCCGCTGTCGCCGTACGCCGTGAGCAAGTACGTGGGCGAGCTGTACGGGGGCGTGTTTCACCGCGTGTACGGGCTGGAGACGGTGGGCCTGCGCTACTTCAACGTCTTCGGCCGGCGGCAGCGGCCCGACGGGCCCTACGCGGCCGTCATCCCCCGCTGGATCGGCCGGCTGCTCTCGGGCGAGCCGTGCGTCATCCACGGCGACGGCGAGACCAGCCGCGACTTCTGCTTCGTGGAGAACGTGGTGCAGGCCAACGTGCTGGCGGGGATCTCGGAGAACCCGGAGGCGTTCGGCGAGGTGTACAACGTGGCCTGCGGCCGCAGCACCAGCCTGAACGACCTGCTGGAGCTGATCCGCGGCGGCCTGCACGCCCTGCGGCCGGGGACGCAGTTCCCCGGCGCGGAGTACACGCCGCCCCGCGAGGGCGACATCCGCGACTCGCTGGCGGACCTGTCCAAGGTGCGCGCGCGGCTGGGGTACGAGCCCACACACTACGTGGCCGACGGGCTTCAGGAGGCCCTGCGCTGGTACGTGGAGTCGCACGAGTCCACGGCCGCCGCCGCGCCGCGCCCGTGACGGCGGGGCGCCCTGGCTCCCCGGCGCCCGCCGCGGGGACGGGCGGGTGAGCGGCGGCGTGCCCCCGGCACCGGCCCCCGCGCCGGTAAAGGAGTGGCGCCGCCGGCTGGGCGACCTGCGCAGGCAGGGAAGCTTTACGCGCAACCTGGCCACGGTGATGACGGGCACCACTGTGGCGCAGGTCATGGGCGTGGCCGCCGCCCCCCTGCTCACCCGCCTGTACGACCCCGCGGACATGGGCGCGTTCGGCTTCTACCTGGCCGTCGTTTCCACCCTGGCCGTGGCCGCCTGCGGGCGCTACGACCAGGCCGTGGTGCTCCCCGCGCGCGACGAGGAGGCGGCGTCGCTCCTGGTGCTCTCCCTCTGGCTTTCCCTGGGCACCGGGCTCCTGCTCCTGGCGGTCATGCTCCTGGCGGGCGGGCCCATCCTGGAACGCGCCGGCGTGCCGGACAGCTGGGCCCTGCGCCTGCTGCTCCCCGCGGGGATCGCCACGACGGCCGCATTCGTGGCCCTGAACGCCTGGGCGCAGCGCCGTAAGGACTTTCGCGGCGTGGCCGGGTCGCGGATGGCGCAGGCGGCGGGGACGGCCGGGGCGCAGGTGGGGCTGGGGTTCGTGGCGGGCACGGGCGGGCTCCCCGGCGGGCACGTGCTGGGGGCGGTGGTGGGCGGCGCCCGGCTGGGGTGGCGCACCTGGCGCGAGGACGGCCCCCTGCTGCGGGCCCACGGCTCCGTGGCGGCCATGAAGACCCAGGCCGCCGCGCACGCGGACTTTCCCCGCTACGCCGCCCCCCTGGGGATGATGAACACCCTGTCGCAGCAGATTCCCGCCCTGCTGCTGCCGGCGCTCTTCGCCCCGGCCGTGCTCGGGCAGTACGTGCTGTCGTACCGCGTGTTCTCCCTTCCCCTGTCCGTGGTGGGGCAGGCGTTCCAGCAGGTGTTCTACCAGCGGGCGGCCGAGCAGCACGTGCGGGGGCTCCCCCTGCGCCCCCTGCTGGTCAAGAGCTACCTGGGGCTGCTGGCCATCTCCGTCCCCCCCGCCATCCTGCTGATGGCCGTGGCGCCGCCGCTGTTCGCGCGCGTGTTCGGGCCGGAGTGGCGGGTGGCGGGCGAGTACACGCGGCTGCTCCTTCCCTGGCTGGCCCTCAAGTTCGCCACCTCGCCGGCCACCTCGCTGTTCGCCATCCTGGGACGGCAGCGGCTCCTGTTCTGGTCCGAGATCATCACCTTCGCCCTGCGCCTGGCCGCCCTGCTGGTGGGGGGGCTGGTGATGCACAGCGCCACCTGGGCGATCGGCCTGTTCGGCGCCGCGGGGCTGCTGGTGAACCTGGGATACGCCTACCGGCTGGTGGGGCTGGCGGGCGCGGCGGACCGTGCGGCCGCGGCGGCCCGCTCGGCGTGAGCCTCGCCGGGACGCTTGCCCCGGCCGCACCCCGCGCCCATCTTTGTAGCACGTGGCTCCGCATACGGGCGGGTGCCACGCCCTCGTGCGGGCAGGCAAGATGGAGTGGATTCGCGGTTCGGGGTCGTCGTGACGGCGGCCGGGAGTGCCCCGCCGGCAGCGGCGCCGCTGCAGGTGCGGCCCATGCGGGCGACGGACGAGGACGTGCGGCAGCTGCGGGACTGCTTTGCCGCCAACGGCTCGTCCAAGGACCTGGAGGCGTTGCGCTGGCAGTACCTGCGCCTCCCCGTGGAGGGCACCTTCGTGGACTTTGCCCTGGACGGCGACGCCGTGGCGGGGGTCCACGCCGTGGTCCCCGTCCCCGTGCGGATCGGCGGCGCGGTGCGCCGCGCGGGGCAGACGCTGGACATCCTCACGGACGCGCGTTTCCGCGGCCGGGGGGTCTTCGTGCGCCTGGGCGACTCCGTGCACGCGCGCTGCGCGGACGAGGGGCTGGCCTTCGTCTACGGCTTTCCCAACGGCAACTCGGCGCACGGCTTCTTTACCCGGCAGCAGTGGGTGCGGCTGGGGCTGGCGCCGTTCCTCATCCGCCCCCTGCGCACCCGCTACTTCGCGTCCCGGGCGCCGCGGGTGGGGCGCTGGCTGGCCCGGCTCCCGGACCTGCCCCTGCCGCCCCCGCGCGAGGTGCGCGCCGACGGGACGATCGAGCCCCTGGCGGCGTTCGGGCCCGAGCTGGACGCGGTGTGGGAGCGCTTCGCGGCGGGGATCGGCATCGCCGTGCACCGCGACGCGGCGTACCTGCGCTGGCGCTTCGGCGACAAGCCGGGGGAGCGGTACGAGGCGCGGGTGCTGCGCCGCGACGGCCGCGCGGAGGGGCTGGTGGTGTGGAGCGTGAAGGCCAAGCACGGCGGACGCATCGGCTACCTGATGGAGCTGCTGTACGACCCCGCGCGGCCGGACGACGGGCGGTCCCTGCTGGCCCACGCCGTCCGGCACATGGCCGCCGCGGGGGCCGACGCCGTGCTGGCGTGGAGCCTGGAGCACGCGCCCAGCCACGGGGCGTTCCGCCGCACGGGGTTCGTCCGCATGCCGCCGCGGCTGCGCCCCATCGAGCTGCACTTCGGCGCCCGCGCCTTGGACCCGTCCGTGCCGGTGGCGGACGTCCGGGGCTGGTACGTGAGCTACGCCGACTCGGACACGGTGTGACGGTCACGGCCGCTCCCTCGTCTCTCGTCCCCCGTGCCGGGGGCGCCGCCGGCCGCGCCGCGGGGGCGCTGGTGCTGTCGCTGGACTTCGAGCTCCACTGGGGGGTCTTCGACGTGCTGGCGCCGGACGGGCCCTACCGCCCCAACCTGCTGGGCGCGCGGCGGGCCGTGCCGGCCATGCTGGACGTGTTCGCGGAGCGGGGGGTGGCGGCCACCTGGGCCACCGTGGGGCTGCTGATGGCCCGCTCCCGGGCCGAGGCCATGCGCCTGTCGCCGTCGCCGGCGCTGCGCCCCGCGTACCGCGACCCGCGCCTGTCCGCGTACGGGGTGCCCGTGGGCGAGGGCGAGGAGGACGACCCGCTGCACTACGCGCCCTCGCTCGTGCGCCGCATTGCCGACACGCCGGGGCAGGAGCTGGCCACGCACAGCTTCTCGCACTTCTACTGCCAGGAACCGGGGCAGACGCGGGCGGCATTTGCGGCGGACCTGGCGGCGGCGGTGGAGGCGGCGCGGCCGTACGGGGTGCCCATGCGCTCCTTCGTCTTTCCCCGCAACCAGCACAACCCGGAGTACGACGGGGTGCTGCGCGAGGCGGGGATCGTGGCGTTCCGCGGCAACGCGCGGGGGTGGATCCACCGCCCCATGGGCGTGGCCCGGGAGTGGCGCGTGCTGCGGGGGGTGCGGCGGCTGGACGCCTACGTTCCCCTGTCGGGGCGGCAGACGTGGCGGTGGAGCGCGCTGCGCCCCCGGGACGGGATGAGCAACGTCCCCGCCAGCCTGCTGCTTCGCCCCGCCCTGCCGGGGGCACCGGCGCTGGACGGGCTTTCGCTGCGCCGCGCGCAGGCGGCCGTGGTGGCCGCGGCGCGGGCGGGGCGGGTGGTGCACCTGTGGTGGCACCCGCACAACTTCGGCGCCAACCTGAACGCCAACCTGGGGCGGCTGCGGGCCCTGCTGGACACCTACGCGGCCTGCCGCGCGCGCTGGGGAATGCAGTCGCTGACCATGGCACAGGCCGCCGAGGTCGCGGCCGCCTGATTCCACCCCGGCACCGGCGCTTGCACAGGGCGCCCTCTCCGGCCCCGCACGGGGGCCGGACACGTTTCACTCACGATCACGGAATGCTGCAGCGAATCGTCAGGAGGCTCGCCCGCGAACGGCGGCCCGTCCGGTTTCTCGTCTCGCGCGTGCTCTGGCACGGGGGGGTGTCGCGCTGGTTCGCCGTCCGCCGGGCGGGGGACGCGCCGGGGGCCTACCGGGTGCGCTTCTTTCCCTCGTCCGTATCCAGCTACGCGTGGATCTACCCCGACCACGTGAACGAGGAGGAGGGCTTCGTGGCCCGCACCCTCCAGCCGGGGCAGACGTACGTGGACGTGGGCGCCAACGTGGGGCTGCTGGCCCTGCGCGCCGCCTCGGTGGTGGGCGCGTCGGGGACGGTGGTGGCCGTGGAGGCGCACCCCCGCACCGCCCGGTTCCTGCGCGAGAACGTGGCCATGAACGGCTTTGGCAACGTGCAGGTGGAGAGCTGCGCCGTGGGCGAGGCGCGGGGCACCGTGTCGTTCAGCGACCGGCACAGCGACGACCAGAACGCCGTGGACCCCGCGGGGGGCGGGCTGGAAGTGCCCATGGTGCCGCTGGACGAGCTGCTCCCGGCGTCGCGCGTGCCCCGGGTGCACCTGCTCAAGATGGACGTGGAGGGCTTCGAGCTGCACGCCCTGCGCGGCGCAACGGACCTGCTGTCGCGCGTGGACCGCATCCTCATCGAGTCCAGCACCAGCCACAGCGCCAAGTACGGCTACACGGCGCGCGCGGTGTACGACCTGCTGCGCGACGCGGGCTTTCGCCTGCGGCGGCTGGGCGACACGGCGGAGATCGCCCCCGACTTCGCCCCCGTGCGGACGGAGAACCTGGTGGGCGAGCGGGTGCCGGCGTAGGGCGGAACGTCCCGCGCGGACGGCCCCCCGGTCGCCCGGGACGCCGTCCGAAGCGGGGAACACGTGCAACCCCTTCGGGTTGCAGGCGCATCATCTTTACGCTAGCTTCGGGGCCGTTCGCGGCCGGGCGGCGCGCCTGACCGGGTGCCGCCCCGGCCGCCGTCCACGGTGCTCGCGCCCGCTCCCGGCGTGCGGCACACGCGCCCCGGGCGCCCAGGAATTGGATCCGTAAACCGAGCATGAACGACGGCGTATTTTTCGAGAATCCCGGGCTGTGGGCGGCGGAGCGGTACGAGGGCGCGCACCAGGTGCAGCGGTTTCGCACCTGCGCGGGGCTGATCCCCGCCGGGTCCGCCAGCCTGCTGGATGTGGGCGCGGGGAACGGGGCCTTCCTGGACTACGTGTCGCGCGAGCGGCCGGAGATCTCGGCCGTGGGGCTGGAGCGCTCCGCGGCCGCCATCGCCCACGCCGTGACCACCTTTCCCATCCTGGAGGGCTCAGGTGACGAGCTCCCCTTCGCCGACCGCAGCATGGACGTGGTGTCGGCGCTGGAGGTGATCGAGCACTTTCCCCACGGCGTGTACGAGACCTGCCTGGCCGAGATGGAGCGGGTGGCATCCCGGAACATCCTGATCTCCGTCCCCTACCGCGAGCGGCGGATGAACGTGCACTGCCCGTACTGCGGGTGCTCGTTCAATCCGCACTACCACATGCGGAGCTTTGACGAAGGGGTGATGAAGTCGCTGTTCCGGGGCTTCGAGTGC
>DATING010000224.1:0-2498 GCA_035474555.1 Longimicrobium sp.
CGGCACGGAGCTCAACAGCGACCGGCAGCTGTGGAGCGTGGCGGGCAACCTGGCCACGCACTACCGCGTGCTGTTCGGGATGCGCTTCCGCCCGGACCGGCTGGAGCTGCGCCCCATGGTGCCTCCGTCGTACGGCGGCGAGCGCACGCTGTCGAACCTCCGCTATCGCGATGCCACGCTGGCGATCACCGTCCGCGGCCACGGGGACGGCATCGCGAGCGTGCGGCTGGACGGGCGGCCCGTGGAGCGCGCGGAGATCCCGGCGTCGCTCACCGGCGCGCACACGATGGAGATCCAGATGAACGGCCGCTGGCCCGCCGCCGCCGTGAACATCGTCCCCAACCGCTGGTCGCCGGAGACGCCCGCCGTCACGCGGGAAGGCGATGCGCTCACCTGGCCCGCCGTCCCCGGCGCCGTGCGCTACGTCCTCCACCGCGACGGCCGCGAGGCGATGACGACGACGGAGCCCCGCGCCACGATCGATCGTTCAGCGCGCGTGGCGGAGTACCAGGTGCTGGCGGTGGATTCCGCCGGGCTGCCGTCCTTCCTGAGCGCGCCGGTCCTCGTCGCCGCGGACGAGGCGGTGACGGTCGCCCGGCCGCGGGGCGCGCCGCTGGAGCGCGAGCACGAGGGCTTCACGGGCGAGGGCTACGTCCGCCTGACGCGCGAGGCGAACACGACGGTCGAGGTGCCGGTGCAGGTCACCTGCGGCGGCGTGTACCTGGTGGAGCCGCGCTACGCCAACGGCAGCGGGCCCATCAACACGGATGCGAAGGCCGCCATCCGCACGCTGCGGGTGGATGGCCGCGACGCCGGCGTGCTGGTGATGCCCCAGCGGGGCACGGACCGCTGGTCGGACTGGGGATACGGGACGGCGCTGCGGGTGCGCCTCGCCCCCGGCGCGCACACGCTGACGCTCGCGTTCACCCCGCTGGACGAGAACATGGACGGCCGCGTGAACACGGCGCTCTTGGACCACCTGCGGCTCACCCACATCGCCGCGGAGGACGGGGCTCCGGCGACGTGCCGGTGAGAGGCTTATCCAGTACCATGTACGAACGAAGGGCCGGGGAAACCCTCGTTTCATCCGGTTAGCCGCAGGGAGTGACCGAAACGCAGGGAGCTGACATGCAGTCGCACTGATCAGGATTGCAGGTGCTGTCACAGCTGTACTCCCCGGCAGCGCTCACGCACAGACACGGCATCGTACCACTGACGGTCTGCTGCTGGCAGGTGTCGTAAGTACAGTCGCCGAACCTGCTGTCGCGTCCATGCACCGTACCACGGGGCATCCCACCCCGTTCCACCGTGGCGAACGACTCCACCGCCAGTTCCTCCATCTCCAGCCGGATCTTCTTGGGCATGGTAGTCCTCCTTGTGCAGTTCAGAAAGCGACATGATCTGAGGCGACATTCAAACTTACTACCCTGCGCATCGATTGTCACTTTGAGATGCGCACGGTAGGCGACGGTGCAGTCCGCGAAGGCGGACTTCGCGAAGTTCCAGCGGCGAATTCATTCGCTCCGGACGGGGCTCCGCGACCCGCCGCTGCCGATCCGCCCTCATCCTCGACTGCCGATCCGCGATCGACCTGATTCTCCACGAGCCCGATTCCGGCCGCGCCCGCAACTCTACGATGAATCCATCACCCGGCTCCATCCATCCGGGGTTGAGCGGCGAGGCGTGGTGCGGTATCTTCAGCGCCTATCGGAAGACATCCTGACAAATCCGGCCGGTCCCAATCACGGCCTCACCCTGCCCTTTCCCCAGGTTCGATGGAGTATTCGCCCAACATCCGCCGCATCGCCATCAACACGGGCGGAGGCGACGCGCCGGGGCTCAACGCGGTGATCCGCGCCGCCACCCTGGCCGCCCTGGACAACGGCTGGGAGGTGTTCGGCATCCGGCGCGGCTACATGGGGCTGCTGCACGACGACGTGGACGGCGAGCCGGGGCTGGTGCCGCTCTGCGCCGACCGGGTGCGCGGGATCACGCACCTGGGCGGCACCATCCTGGGCACCACGGCGCGCGGCAACCTGTTCGGCCTGCAGCCGCGCCAGCCGGACGGCACCTGGGGCCCCACCGACCCCTCCGCCGACATCATCCGCCGCTTCGGCGAGCTGGGGATCGACGCGCTGATCGCAATCGGCGGCGACGGGTCGCTGAAGATCGCCCACCGGCTGTTCCTCAAGGGCCTCCGCGTGGTCGGCGTGCCCAAGACCATCGACAACGACCTGGCGGCCACCGACGTCACCTTCGGCTTCCACACGGCCGTCGAGGTGGCCACCGACGCCATCGGGCGGCTGCACTCCACCGCCGAGGCGCACCAGCGGGTGATGGTGGTGCAGGTGATGGGGCGGCACACCGGGTGGATCGCGCTGGAGAGCGGCCTGGCCGGCGGCGCCGACGTGATCCTGATCCCCGAGATCCCCTACCACCTGGACCGCATCGCCGACAAGGTGCGCGAGCGCGAGGCCCACGGCCGGCGCTTCAGCATC
>DATING010000225.1:0-1998 GCA_035474555.1 Longimicrobium sp.
GGCTGGCGGGCGTGACGCCGGACTGGAAGGGCTTCCACGCCGGCGAGCGCCTGAACCGCGTCCCCCTGCCGACCTATCCCTGGGAGCGCCAGCGCTACTGGGTGGATGCGCCGAAGCCGGGCGAGGTCAGCTCCGCGCCGCGCGGGGGCCGCAAGGCGAGCCCGGCGGAGTGGATGTACGTCCCGTCGTGGAGCCGCATGCCCGCGCCGCGCCCCGCGTTCGGCGAGGGCCCCGTGCTGGTGTTCGCGGATGATTCACCGCTGTCGATGGAGACCGTCGACGCGCTGCGGGACCACGGCCGCACGCCGCGCGTGGTCCGCATGGGCGATGCGTTCGGGCAGACGGCGGAGGGATGGACCGTGCGGCCGGCGTCGCGCGAGGACCACATCAAGCTGGTGGATGCGCTCGGCGAGGGGGACGGAGTGCCGTCCACCATCCTGCACCTGTGGCCCGTGGCCGAGGCGCCGTCGCGCGGCACGGTGGGCGTGCTGGTGCTGGCGGATGCGCTCAACCGCGTGCACGCGGAGACCGCGCTCGTCGCCGTGACGGCGGGCGCGGCGGAGGTCGGCGGCGACGAGACGGTGGATGCCGCGAAGGCCGCGCTCCTGGGCGCGGCGGCGGTGCTGCGCGTGGAGACGCCGACCGTGGCGGTGCGCGTGGTGGACGTCGCGCTTCCGTCGGCGGACGCGGAGGCGCGGGCGCTGGGCGCGCGGGTCGCGGCCGAGGCGCTGGCAGGCGACGGGCGGGAGGTGGCCCTGCGCGGGCGGCACCGCTGGACGCGCAGCTACCGGCCCATCCAGCCCGCGCCCACGGCCGCGCCGGTGCTGCGCGAGGGCGGCGTGTACCTGTTCATCGGCGGGCTGCGCGGGCGCAACGAGCGCCTGGCGGAGCACCTCGTCCGCCGCTACGGCGCGCGCATCGTGCTCGTCGATCCGACGCTCCCGCACCGCGGCGGCTGGGACCCCGTGGTCAAGGCGCGCCTGGCCGAGGACCCCCTGCGCCGGCAGATCGAGCGCATCCGCGCGCTCGAGGCGGAAGGCGCGGAGATCCTGACCATCCAGGTGCAGCCCGCGGAGCCGGAGCAGATGCGGGACGCGTTCCGGCAGATTGAGTCGCGCTTCGGCGCGCTGCACGGCGTGGTCGTTTCCGCGCTGGCGCACGAGGAACACAACCGCGAGAGCATCTCCGAGGTGCGCGTGGGGCCGTACGAGCGGTGGATGGCGCACCTGCTGGCCGAGCTGCGCGGCGTGCACGCGGTGCTGGCGGAGCGTGCGCTGGACTTCGTCGTGGTGGAGTCGTCGCTGACGGCGGAGCTGGGCGGTGTGGGCTTGATCGGGATGGCCGCGACGGACGCCGTGGTCAACGCGTTCGCCGCCAGCGACACGGCGGGCGGCGCACAGCCGTGGACGGCCGCCGCGTGGGACCGCTGGTTCGGCGAGGACGAGGCGCGCGAGGGCTACGGCATGAGCGAGGACGAGGCCGCCGCCGCCTTCGAGCACCTGCTGACGCATGCCGGCGAGCCGCTGGTGCTGCTGTCCACGGGCGACCTGGAGCACCGCATCACCGCGCGGGCGGATGCGCAGGCGGGGCCGGCCATGGGCACGTACGCGCGGCCGGAGCTGGCCACGGAGTACCACGCGCCCAGCACGGACGTGGAAGAGGTGGTCGCGGCCATGTGGGAGGAGCTGCTGGGGATCTCGCCCATCGGCGTGCACGACGACTTCTTCGCGCTGGGCGGGCACTCGCTGCTGGCCACGCAGATCATCGTGCGGTGCCGCGAGAGCTTCGGGCTGGAATTGCAGCTCAAGGCCATCTTCGAGGCCCCCACCATCGCCCGGTTCTCCGTGCTGGTGGAGGACGCCATCATTGCCGACATGGAGTCGCTCACGGACGAAGAGGCGATGGAGCTGGCGGGGGCGTAGGGATGGGACGGGTGGGGTTCGGGCGCGTCTCGAGTCCCGCGTGCGGGCGGAGTGCCCCCCCCCCCAACCCACCCCC
>DATING010000226.1:0-4257 GCA_035474555.1 Longimicrobium sp.
GGCGGGGTCGTCGATGAGCGACGTGGCCACCGTTTCCAGCGTGCGGGAGCTGCCGTCGCGGTGCCGCACCCGCAGCTCGCCGATGCGCGGCTTGCCGGGGGAAAAGATGGCCCGCTCGAACAGCTCCAGCATGGCGGGCACGTCGTCGGGGTGCACCAGCTCGCCCAGGAAGGTGCCGGCCAGCTCGGTGCGCCCGTATCCCAGCACCCGCTCCACGGCCGGGCTGGTAAAGCGCAGGTCGCCGTCCGGCTCCACGATGCTGATGACGTCGCGCCCGTGCTCCAGCAGGCTGCGGAACTCGTGGTCCCGCATCCGCAGCGCCTCTTCGGCCTCGCGGCGCTCGGTGACGTTCTCCACCATGTTGATGGCGAAGCGGGGCGCGCCGTCCGTCCCCCGGATGAGGGCCACGGAAAGCATGCCCCACACGGTGCCGCCGTCCCGGCGCAGGTACCGCTTGAGCACCTGGTAGTGGGAGATGTCGCCCGCCACCAGGTCGCCGAACAGCTCCCAGTCGCTGGCCAGGTCGTCGGGGTGGCTCACGCTGCTGAAGATGGTGCCGGCCAGCTCGTCTTCCGTGCACCCCAGCAGCTGCTGGAACGCGCGGTTGGTGCGCACCATGCGCCCGTCCATGTCCACCAGCGCCATGCCGATGGGCGCTTCCTCGAACACGGCGCGGAACTGCGCCTCGCCCGTGCGCAGGGCCTGCTCCACCGCCTTGCGCTGCGTGACCTCGAAGACGTAGCCCTCCAGCCGCACCTCGCCGTCGCCGTCGGGGACGGCGCGCCCCTGCTCCGACACCCAGCACACCTGCCCGTCCGCCCGCACCAGGCGGTACTCCACCTCGAACGGCTCGCCCCGCGCCACGGCCGCCTGCACCGTGTCCCACAGGTGCGCGCGGTCCTCCGGCAGCACCAGGTCGCCGAACGCCACCCGCGCGTTTTCCACCAGCTCCGCGGGGATGTGCCCCGTGACGCGCTCCGCGCCCCGGCTGGCGAACTCCAGGGTCCACCGGGGCTCGTTGCGGCAGCGGTACGCCATCCCCGGCAGGTTGCTCAGCAGCGTTTCCAGCGCGCGGCGGCTCTCACCCAGGGCGGCCTCGCGCCGGGCCCCGTGCGCGGCGTAGCGCACGGCGCGCAGCAGCAGGGCGGCCGTGAGCTCGTCTCCCGAGATCACGTCCACGGCCCCCGCCTCGCGCGCCGCGTGGTCCAGCGCCTCGTCCACGTGCGGCGCCAGGAGGATGAGGGGCGCGGGCCACCCCTCGTCGCGGCCGCGCCGGGCCAGCATGAGCCCTGCCTGCGGCCCGCTGTCCGCTATCCCCGCGTCCCATCCCCCGGCCGCCAGCAGCGCGGCCGCCTCGTCCAGGTCGGCGACCTGCAGCGCCTCCACGCCCGGGTCCCGGTCCAGCAGGCCGGCCGCGTGCGCCGCCAGGGGACTGCCGCCGGCCAGGAGAACTCGGATGGGTTTCTGCATCAGCGTAACGGGGCAGGCGCAAAAGGAACGGAGTGCCGTCACATGCGACGGCCGTGCAACCCGGGGACGCGGACCCGCGGCGCGGGATTCCGGATCACGGTGGCGGGACGGGTGATCCTATTGAAGGACAGGACGGCTCAACCGGCGCGCATGAAAGAGAAAAGTTAGTGCTCCTGCGGCCGGGCGCAACAGCGTGCGTCCTTCGGATCTCCCCGTGGAGCCGCGGGGGGATGCGCCCCCCGGTCCCCACGCGCCGTCCGGTAGGAGTGAATTACGTGTGGATGGACGGATTTGGATCGTCGTCCCGCCACGGCGCCGGCGTTGGCCCGGCGCCGCGGACGATTCCGGCCGGTCCCCACCTACGCGCTGCGCTCCATTTCCGACGCCACTTCGCCGCCCAGCAGGATGACGAGCGAGGTGACGTACATCCACAGCAGGAGGACGATGACGGTGCCGAGCAGGCCGTACGTCGCGCTGTACTTGCCGAAGTTGGCCATGTACAGCCGGAACGCCAGCGAAGCCGCCACGAACAGCACCGCGGCGATGGCCGATGCCTTGAGCAGCGTCCCCTTGCAGCGGCGCTGGTCCTTGTTGGGGAGCACGTAGTAGATGAGCCAGAACGTGGCGGTGATGAGCCCGAAGCCCAGCGGCACCTGCAGGATGCTCCACACCGTCCGCCCCAGGGCTCCCAGCCCCAGCGCGTCGGAGATGCCGCCGCCGGCCAGCAGCACGGCGCTGCCGGCCAGGAAGAGGACGGCGCACGCGGCCAGCATCCCCACGGCCACCGCCTTCTTCTTGACGAACGAGCGCTCCGCGGTGATGCCGAACGCGTCGTTCAGCGTGTCCTCCAGGGCGGTGAAGACGTTGGATCCCGCCCACAGCGCCAGCAGCAGCCCCACGGACAGCGGCCCCGGCGCGTTGTTGTGCACGATGTCGTTCACGAACCCGCTCACCAGGTCCGACGCCTCCGCCGGGAGCGACGTCGTCAGCCGCCCCGTGAGCCAGTCGCCCGTGGCCGCGCCGCCGAACAGCCCCGTGAGCCCGAAGACGGCCATCAGGGCGGGCGGCAGGGACTGGAAGAAGTAGTAGGCCACCTTGGCCGCCTGCCCGCTGAGGTCGTCCGCCTTGAACTCGTGCATCACCCGCTTCCACAGGGGCGCGGACAGGGGCAGCGGCGCCCGCTCCTTCGCCGCCCGCGCCTCCTCCTCCGCGTCCTCTGCCTTGCCGCGCTGCTTCCGCGGCTGCCGGTGCGCCTCCGCCGCCGTGCCGTCCCCCGTGCCGCGGTCGAGCTGGGCCGGGCCGATGGATGCCGGGCCCCCGCGCCCATCCGCCGCGGCGGCGCCGGTGAGGACGGCGCGGACCTCCTGCGCCTCCCCCCGGGCCCAGTCGCCCGTGTCGCGGAGGGTCGCCAGCGTTGTCTCCGGTGCCAGCGGCGTCGCCTTCGCCTTCCTGACCCCCGCCAGCGCCAGCCCGCCCCCGACCGCGAGCAGGACGACGCCCACGACGAGCGCGCCCAGCGCGTAGCGATCGCCCATCAGGTCGCCGACGCCGATGACGAGCGCCGCGAGGAGGACGAGCAGCCCGAGGAGCGCCGAGACCGCGCCGAGGACCACCAGCACGCCGTCGCGGGCGATGGCGCGCACGTTCTGCCGGATCTCCGCCTTTGCCAGGGCAAACTCCTGCCGCAGGAGGGCGGATGCGTCGCGGGAAAGGGCGCGGAACAGCTCACCCAGGGGCCGCTCGGGGGCGGACGACGTGCCGTTGGCCTCCTCGCGGGCGGGGGAGGGAACGCCAGGGCCTTTGCGGGTGTCCATTTGCTTGATGCGGGCTGCGGAAAGTGTCCAATGTTTGCGCAGCGGCGAGAGGCAACCATCGTACCCGTTGCCTGTGGCCTGGCTCCGTAGCAGATTGCGCGCAAAGAACGTCCACCTCTACCATGCGCCGGAGGATTGGATGAGACGGGTTTCGCAGACGGCGGCGGGCGTCGTCCTGTTTCGGAACGGGGGAGACACGCGGCGCTACCTGCTGATGCGTTCGGCGCTCACGCGGCGCCCCATCTGGGAGTTTCCCAAGGGTGGGGTGGAGACGGGCGAGAGCGAGGCGCAGGCGGCGGTGCGCGAGCTGTGGGAGGAGGCGGGGATCGGCGAGGGGCAGATCCGCCTGTTCGAGGGGTATCGAGAAGAGGAGCGCTACGTCTTTACGCAGGGCAAGGGCGACCAGCGCACCCTCATCGTCAAGAAGGTGGTGTACTTCCTGGCCCGGACCGAGGAAGAGCGCGTGGTCATCTCGCGCGAAGCCGAGGAATACCGCTGGGCCACGTACGAGGAAGCCATGCGGCTCATCCGCTTTCCCGGCAAGCGACACGTGCTGGAGGTAGCGGAAGCGCTGCTGGGGGACGCGCACGCGCCGCACTCCGGGTAGGTCCGGGAGGAGGGCGGGAAGGGAAGGACAGGATGGATGGATGGATGGATGGATGGATGGATGGATGCAGGGCGGTGTGGGGCAGGGTTCTACGGCGCCCGCTGCGCGGGGCCCCTCACCCCCCGGCCCCCTCTCCCGCAAACTGCGCGGGAGAGGGGGAGAACCCGGTTCGTGCAGGGAAGCGGGCTCGCTGCACTGGCGGGCGCCCCCTCCCCCCGGCCCCCTCCCCCGCTTCGCGGGCAGGAGGGGGAGAACTGCGCGGATCGACATCCGTGCGACGCGCCGGGATGCTCGTCGAAGTCTACACCCCCTCCCGCGCAGTTTGCGGGAGGGGGTGGACGAGCCTAAGCGAGGCCGGGGGAGGGC
>DATING010000227.1:0-6587 GCA_035474555.1 Longimicrobium sp.
CCCCTCCCCCGGCAAACTGCGCCGGGAGAGGGGGAGCACTTCGGATCGTGCGCGGGGGCGGGCATCCAGCCGCGCCCCCACCCGCTCGATTCCTCGCGACCTCCCCCAATCCTGGGGGAGGTGCTTTGCATCCAGCACGGAAGCAGGCTCCCGATACCGGCGGGGGCGCCCCCCCCCCGCTCGTTCCTCGCGGAGAGGGGGAGAACTGCGGATGGTGCACGGTGGCGGAGCTCGAGTGGCGCCCCCACCCACTCGATTCCTCGCGACCTCCCCCAATAACACCTGGGGGAGGTGGTTCGTTTCCGCTTGGGCCTCGTACCGGCGTGGCACTCCCCCGTGCCGGACAGTCCACGCAGGTGGACTTCGTGTAGTCGTTGCGGCGAATTCATTCGCTCTGTCCCGCACTCCGCCGCGCTGCATCCACGACGCCGGGCCCGGACGAAAAAAGGGCTGGCGATCGCATCCGATCGCCAGCCCTTCCGTCATCCGGGTGCAGTTGCAGGCCGCAACCTGTAACCTGTCCCCTGTAACCCGCAGTTCAAGCCGTTACGAATCCAGCCAGGCCCGGTCCTCCGCCGAGAGCCGCGCCCGCGCCGACGACCGCTCGCCCCGCTGGATCAGCTTCACCACCAGCCAGCCGACGAGCACCACGGGCAGGATCTTGAACGCCAGCGTAAGCAGCAACCCCAGGAAGCCAAAGGCCAGCCCGAAGATCACGCCGAAGATGGCGAGCAGAACGGTCAGCACCACGAAGGCGACGATGCCGACCACGAGGAGACCGATCAGGGCACTGAGCATGGGACCATTCCTTTATCTGCGAAAAACGTCTTTGCTACGGTTCGATACGCCGAAGCGCGTCAGTCGATCCACTGCACGTCGATGCTGCCCAGCGCGGCGCTGATGCGCACTGTCAGCTTGTCGCGCGCGCCGTCGTAGTTGCGCGTGTACCAGGCGTCGCCGCGGCGCACCATCCCCGCGGGCGAAAAGCTCGAGAGGAACGAGTCCTTCTCGATGCGCACCCCCAGCGACCGCGGAAAGCGCAGGGTGAGCGAGCCCACCCCCATGTCCACGTCCATGCTGGCGCTGCGTCCCCACGCCCCGTCGAACTCCAGCGTGGCCTCGCCCACTCCGCCCTCGAACTGCAGCCGCTCCGCCCGCGCGTTCCCCAGCCCGCGCACGCGCATGCTGCTGGCGCCCGCGGCGATCTTCACCGTCCCCGCCGGCACCCGGTTGGGCGCGCTCCAGCGGATCTGCGATTCGCTCGCCCCGGTGGACAGGTCCACACTACGCAGCGACAGCCCGCCGAGTTCCAGGTTCGCCGTCCCCGCGCCGAACTCCAGCTTCAAATCCGTGGGCACGGACGGCGCCAGCTCCACCGTGGCGCTGCCCCCGCGCTGCACCCGCTGGTTGCGGCGGATGCCCTCCACCCCCAGCCGCAGCCGCCCCGTCGCGCGGTCGTACGCCGTCACGGGGCGGAACTGCCGCTCGTCGTAGCGCATCTGCAGGCGGTAGAGCAGGGTGCCGGCCGCGGGCTGCACCCGCAGCTCGCCGGCGCCGTACGTCAGGTCCACCCGCAGCGCCCGCTCGCCCTGCAGCTGGCGCGCGGAGGTAAGGGTCCGCCACTCCTGTGCCTGCGCGGGGGCCGCCGCGCCCAGGAGCGCGGCGGCCGCGAGGACCAGCGGTGTGGCGAGGCGCTTAGACCGCACCGGCGCCCCCCGGGGTGGCGTCGTCCAGCCCGCCCAGCCCCATCATCCGGCGGTAGCGCCGCTCGCGCCACACCCGCGACGCCGTGATGAGCACCGCGCCCACGCCCACGCTGGCCGCCAGCCACAGCATCACCCCGGCAAAGATCCCCACCAGGTCGCCCACGAAGCCCAGGAAGCCGGTCATCCCCAGCAGGTGCCCCGCCAGCAGGGGCGCCAGCAGCAGCGCCAATCCCGTGAAGACGTACGCGTAGGCGTTGCGGTGCCGCAGCTCGAAGCTGCCGCGCTGCTCCGCCGTGCGCTCGCCCAGGGCGTGCGCCACGGCGACGATGCCCACCATCGCCGCGCCCGCCACGGCCACCCAGTAGAGCGGCAGGTACACCAGCAGGAGCGGGATGCCCACGATCGTCACCGCCAGCGCCACCAGCCCCACGATGAAGGCCGGGATCACCAGGAAGTTGGCCGCGAGGCCGACGGCGACGGCGCGTCCCGTGTCGTTGCGGACGATGTCGCTCAGCCGGTTCAGGTGCGGCAGCCCGTAGAAGATCAGGGCCGCGCCCACGCCCGCCAGGACGAGCCCCAGCGCCAGCGTTTCCATGAGCCCCACCAGCCCCTGGCCGATGGGCGCGAACCACGAGCGTCCCAGCCGCACGCGCGTGGCCACCGGGGCCCCGTCGCGCATGCCGATGGCGTGCCCGTTGTCCACCACGCGCATCTCGCCGGACACGCGGGCGCCGTGGTCCACCAGCCGTCCGCCGCTCACCACCGCGTCGCCCGTGACGATGGCGCCGGACTCCAGCCGCAGGTCGCCCCGCGCCACGGTCACGTCGCCGCGCACCTCGCCCAGCACCGTGAGGTCGCCGTTGAGCACCACCACGTCGCCGTCCACCGTCTCGCCGGCCGCGATGGTGCGGTCGCCGTTGATCTGCAGCACGTCGTCGCGGTGGACGGTCACGCGCGGCGCCGTGGGGGCCGCCGGTGCGCCGGGTGCGGCCGGAGCGGCGACGGCGGCGGGCGCGGGTGGCTCCGTGCCGAGCACCAGTGAATCCTGGGCCATGAGCCGCGCGCTGCCGGCGAAGACCGCCAGCGCAAGCACGCCCAGCTTGATGTTGTCAGTACGCATGGGTCATCCCCGTGGTGGGGGTCTTGAGAAGACGGACCATCAGGAGGGCCGAGACCGGGATCGCGGCCAGGATCAACAGCAGCAGCAGCGGCACGCCCGCCGTGGTGGGCCCGGGAACGCCGGCCAGCAGGTCGGCCATCCCGTTAAACGCGCCGCTGCGGGCCACCGCGCCGGTGGCCTTCACGATCGCGTTCCACGCCACGTCGGTCACCCAGGCGCGTCCCACGCCCCACAGGGCGCCAACGCTCACCAGCGGGTGGGCCGCCAGGTACACGCCCAGCATTGCGAGCGGCGCGATAAAGGCGACGAGCGCCGTCATCAAGCCCATCCATCCCTTGACCGTGGCCGGCAGCCAGCGGCTCCGGGCCTCGGCAACGGCGGCGGGGGCCGCGGCCTCGGACGTCATGGGGGCCATCTGCACCCGCGACATCACCGCCGCGGCAAACGCCTCGGACGGCTCGTAGGCGGGAAGCTGCTCCAGCGCCGCGATCAGGGCGCGCGCGCTTTCCAGCTCCGCCGTGCAGTGGGTGCACGAACGCAGGTGCTGCTCGGCCACGGTGCGCTCGCGGTGGGAGAGATCTCCCTCCGCCAGCTGCTCCAGCGTCCAGTAGGGCAGGTGTCCGGTTGCGTCCGTCACGGTGGCCTCAGGCGTCGGTTTGGTTCCATGGGTGCCCGTACGCGGGTTGGTCGTGTCGAGTTTCAGAGCGTCGGATATCTCAGGCCACCCGCAGGTGCTGCAGCTGCTCGCGCAGCTCGTTGCGCCCGCGGTGGATGTACGTCTTTACGGTGCCCAGGGGCAGCGACAGGATCTCGGCGATCTCCTGGTACTCGCGCCCTTCCACGTGCCGGAGCAGGATGGCGGCCTTGTACTCGGGGCGCAGCTTGCTGATGGCGCCCTCGATCTCCTCGCCCAGCTCCTTGGCCTCCAGCAGCTCCTCGGGGTTCTCGTCGTCCGAGGCGATGGTGATGCTGGTGGCCTCGATCTGCTCGGCCGTCACGGCGTTGCGCGACCCGTCGATGGAGACGGTGTTCAGCTCCTTACGCCGGATGTGGTCGATCGTCAGGTTGGTGGCGATCTTGAAGATCCAGCTGCTGAACTTGAACCGCGGGTCGTAGCGGTCGATGTTGTTGAACACGCGCACGAAGGTCTCCTGCGCCAGGTCCTCGGCCTGCTCCCGGTCGCGGATCATGCGATAGATGATGGAGAACACGGGCCGCTGGTAACGGCCCAGGAGCTCGCGATACGCCTTCTCGCTGCCCGTCTGGGCGCGAGTGACGAGTTCGTGGTCAGAGACCGGAGTTGTGTTCACCGCTGTAGTTCGGGGGTCCGATGAATCAGACTCGCCGGGTGCCGTACGGGCCCGGGGCGCGGGGAGTTTCAAGGCGGGACGCGAGCCTTGCTCGGGGCGGCGCGAAGGCGCTACCTTGGCGCCCCGTATTCTAAGCAACGGAACGGTTTTACGGTATGCCAGAGACCCAGGCGCCGCCATCGGCGCTCCCCGCGCCCGCCGACAAGGCGGCGCACGTACGGCGGATGTTCGATTCCATCGCGCCGCGCTACGATCTGCTGAACCACGTCCTGTCGCTCAACATCGACCGGCTGTGGCGCAAGCGCGCCGTCAACCGCCTGGGCTGGGAGCGCGCTCCCGCCGGCACCTACCTGGACAACTGCGCGGGCACGCTGGACCTGGCCGTGGAGCTTGCCAGGCGCCCCGCGTTCAAGGGCCGCGTCGTCGGCAGCGACTTCACGTACGCCATGCTGGAGAACGGCGTGCGCGCCGGCAAGACGGCGGGCGCGCCCATCGAGCCCGCCTGCGCCGACGCGCTGGCCCTGCCGTACCCCGACCAGTCGTTCGACGGGGCCACGGTAGGCTTTGGCGTGCGCAACCTGGCGGACCTGGATGCCGGGCTGCGGGAGATGGCGCGCGTGCTCAAGCCCGGCGCGCGGTGCGTGGTGCTGGAGTTCACCACGCCGGGGTGGCAGCCGTTCCGCGGGCTGTACTTCTTCTACTTCCTCAAGGTGCTGCCGCTGGTGGGCCGCATGGTGAGCAAGCACTCCGACGCGTACACGTACCTGCCGGAGTCGGTGATGCAGTTCCCCGAGCCGCCGGAGCTGGCGCGGCGGATGGCGGCGGCCGGCTTCGGCGGCGTGAAGTGGGAAACGCTCTCGGGGGGGATCGCGGCGCTGCACCACGGGACGCGCGAATGAGCACCGTCGCGCGCGTCATCCTGGCGTCGCTGCTGCTGGGGTTCTTCGGGTGCTGCGTGGCGTCGGCGGCGCTGCAGCTGCTGGCGTGGCGGCACGTGCGCGCGGACCGCGGCCCCACCGTGCGCGGCGTGTGGAAGCCGGACGACTACTTCGACGCCACGGGCCTGCGGCAGATGCGCCTTGCCCGCTGGCTGCTGATCGTGGGCGGCGTGCTGTTCGTGTCGTACATCGTCATGGGGCGCGTGTTCACGTCGCTGGCATCGTAGGGAGCGGGCGAGGCGGGAAGGGAAGCACGGCTGGCGGGATGCGGGGGAGGGAGATCCGCGCGGGTCACGAGGGCCGTATCGAAGGGTGGTGGATGCGGCGGATGGCGTGGCGATCGGCGGAGGACCGTCGCGGTGCGACGGGAGCCCTCTCCCCCGCCGGCCTTTTCGCTCGTTCCTCGCGACGGCCGTCGACCCCTCCCCCAACTTCGGGGGAGGGGTTGTTCGGAGGCGGACTCCCGCGCGCGTCAGCGGGGTACAAGCGAGGGCGGCTGTTGCAGTTCTCCCCCTCCTGCCCGCGAAGCGGGGGAGGGGGTCGGGGGGAGGGGGCTCTCCGCCCGTGGCTGAACGCTGCCCTCGTGCGATGACGTTCTCCCCCTCTCCGCGAGGAACGAGCGGGGAGGGGGCCGGGGGGAGGGGCGCCCCGCCTGGGCAGGGAGCCCGATTCCGTGCACGATCCGTTGTTGCAGTTCGCAGTCTCTTGTTGAAAATCTCAGCGGCCTTCGCGGCCGAGGCGATAGACGAATGGTCTTTCAGAACCTGCGCGAGTTCCTGCGGTACCTGGACCGCTCCGGCCAGCTGGTGCGCATCCGCCACCCCGTCTCCGTGGATCTGGAGATGGCGGAGATCGCGGACCGCACCATGAAGCTCCCCGGCGGCGGGCCCGCGCTCTTCTTCGAGCGCCCGGTGCTCATGGACGGCACGGAGAGCGACATCCCCGTGGCGCTCAACATCTTCGGCAGCTGGCGGCGCATGTCGGCGGCGCTGGGCGTGGACGACCTGGAGGTGCACGCCCGCCGCATCGCCGACCTCATCAAGCCCGAGATTCCCAAGGGGCTCGCGGGCAAGATGGCCATGCTCCCCAAGCTGTACGAGCTGACCAAGGTGCCGCCCCGGCCGTTCAAGGGCGCGCCGCCGTGCCAGGAGGTCGTGCTGCGCGAGGGCGAGTTCGACCTGACCCGGCTGCCCGTGCTCAAGACGTGGCCGCAGGACGGCGGGCCGTTCATCACCCTGCCCATGGTCTTTACGTCGGACCCGGAGAGCGGCGCGCAGAACATCGGCATGTACCGCATGCAGGTGTTCGGGCCCACGACCACCGGGATGCACTGGCAGCAGCACAAGGGCGGCGCCGGCCACTACCGCGCCTGGAAGCGCGGGCCCGGCGGGCGCATGCCGGTGGTCGTGGCCATCGGCGGCGACCCCGCGACCATGTACACGCCCAGCGCGCCGCTCCCCCCCGGCATCGACGAATACCTGTTCGGCGGGTTCCTTCGGCGCGAGCCGGTGTA
>DATING010000228.1:0-2289 GCA_035474555.1 Longimicrobium sp.
CCTCGATGACGAAGTCGACCTTCTTGCCCAGCGTGCGCGCCGCGTCGCGCACCAGGCGCGGAAAGCGGTCGAACACCTGCCACACGGGCGCCATGCGGGCCCGCAAGATCTCGTCCTGCAGCTCGCCGATGAGCCGCGCCGCCTGGTCGATGCTGTCCGCCAGCTCCGGCTGCGCGATGCTGGACAGGCGCCGCATGCGGTCGCGGACGATGACCAGCTCGCCCACCCCGTTCACCAGCGCGTCCAGCCGGCGCAGGTCCACGCGGATGTTGCGCGCCCGCCCCGCCGCGCCCGCCGCCGACGCATCTACCGCGGCCGTCCCGTCTGCCGCCGACGAATCCGGCGCCGCCGCGGGCACGGCGGGCGCGTCCAGCAGCCCCTCGTGGATCTCCACCTCGCGGATCTCGCCCGCCGCGCGCAGGACCGCATCCAGCTCCGCCAGCGACGACGCGGTGCGGATGATGAAGCGCAGGGTCCCGCTGAAGCCGTCCTCCTGCATGGCGGCTTCGCTGGGCTCCAGCCCGCTCACCTCGCCCAGAACCCGCGCGGCCCGCAGCGCCATAAAGGCTCGAACACCGGGAAGCGCGGAGGCGGGGTCCACCGTCACGCGCACCCGCATGGCCCCGGCCGGCGCGGACGCATACTCCTCTACGCGTGCCGCCGCGGGCGCGGATGCAGCCGGCGCAGGGGCGCCGGCCGAATCCGACGGCGCTTCGGTGCCGCCGGCCAGGGCGCGCAGGCGGGCGACGACCGGGGCCACGGTGCCCTCGTCGTCGCCGTCTTCCACGGCGACCTCGATGGACTGCTCCAGCGCGTCGCACCCGGCGAACAGCACGTCCACCAGCTCCGGGGTGGACGTCAGGCGGCCCACGCGCACGCGGTCCAGCACGTCTTCCATCTCGTGGGCCAGGTCCGCCACGGCGCGGTAGCCCATGGTGGCCGACATCCCCTTGATGGTGTGCACGGCGCGGAACAGCCCCTCCACCGCCTCCGTGGAGCGCGGATCGCTCTCCAGCGTGAGCAGCAGGTGGTTGATCGCGGAGACGTGCTCGCGGGATTCGCTGAGGAAGAGCTCCGCGTACTGGGACAGTTCCATCACAACGGCAGGGAACAGGTTACAGGGGACAGGGGACAGCCATCAACGGCCAGGACACGGGCACGGAACCGGGCGACCCGCCCGGCACTGCAGGCTGTAACCTGTACCCTGTCCCCTGTAACCCGCTGTTCATCCCAGGACGCGCTGGACCGCCTCCAGCACCCGCGACGGCTGGAACGGCTTCACCACGAAGTCCTTGGCGCCGGCCTGGATGGCCTCGATCACCAGCGCCTGCTGGCCCATGGCGCTGCACATCAGCACGCGCGCCGAGGGGTCTTCCTTCACGATCTCGCGGACGGCGTCGATGCCCCCCATGTCGGGCATCACGATGTCCATCGTCACCAGGTCGGGCTTGTGCTGGCGGTACTTTTCCACCGCCTGGACGCCCGTCTCGGCCTCGGCGACGATCTGGAATCCAGCCTGCGTAAGGATGTCGCCGATCATGGTGCGCATGAAGATGGCGTCGTCGCAGATCAAGACGGTCTGGCTCATTGGCGTCCGTTCGGGTAGCCGGGTGCAGGCATCACAGGCCCGGAGTTAGGCAGAAAGGATAGGGGCGATGATCTCGTCGGGATCCACGGCCACGAACACCTGGCCGTCCGTCTCGCCCACGCCGCGCAGGTACGCACGGTCGATGCGCAGGGCCCGCAGCGCGGTGGCGCCGTCGTGCAGCGCCGCCACGTCCACGCTCACGATGCGCGAAACCTCCTCCACCGCCAGGCCGGCCAGCTTTCCCCGGTGCTCCACGATCACGATGCTGTGGTCCGGGTTGGCCGAGGCGGGGGGGAGCTTGAGGCGCGCGCCCAGGTCCACGACCGTGACGATGCGCCCGCGCAGGTTGATGAGCCCGCAGACGTGGGGCCCGCTTCCCGGCAGCGGCGTGTACGGGCGGGCGGGGATGATCTCGCGAATGCGCTCGATCGCCACGCCGAACCGGTGCTCGCCCACCACCAGCAGCGCCATCCGCTCCAGGACCACCTCGTCCGCGGAATCTCCCGCCGGTGCAGTCTGGATATCGGTTGGGAACATCGCGCCAAAGAGATGGTGCCGGGAAGGTGAGCCGACAGTATAGCGAGGCGCCGGGGGGCCGGTCAAGAAAACGGGGAGCGCATCCGCGCGGATGCACGAAAGTGGGCGGATGGAATTCCTGAAAACGCCGGATTCCACCGCGTCCCTGCAACGCGGGCGGGGCC
>DATING010000229.1:0-4745 GCA_035474555.1 Longimicrobium sp.
CACCGTGGAGGATGCAGGACCGGCTGCCGGACCACCCGCATCGTATTCGGTTGGGGACATCCGCCGTCCTGTGTCGTGGACGGTCCGGAGCCCCGGCGAGCCTACCGCGTGCCGTGCGAAGCGCCTCCGGACCTGCCCGCCGTCGCGTCGTCCTCGCACGGGGTGACGTCCCGGGGAGACGAGGCCGAGTTGCTCAGACGCCAGCGCCAGCAGGGGGTGGTGCCGGGATACAGCCGCTCCGCGTACGACAGCGTGCCCCCGACGCCGGCCCCCGTGGTGGACGCGTTGAGCGGCAGGAAGGAGCCCGTAAGTGCAACGGGCCTGCATTGTTCCTGGCCCGGCAGCACGTTGAAGTTCACCAGCCCCACGCGCGCGACCACGTTTCCCTGTCCGGCGGTGGCGTTCTGCACGCACAGCCGCAGGGCGTTCGCATCCGCCACGGGATCGCTGCGAAAGAAGGGTCCGCAGGCGGTGAGCTGCAGGGGGAGAAGAGCAAGCAGGGCGAGCCGTTTCATGGGGTGCTCCGGGTTGAAGGAGTTGGCGAAAAATGCACGCGTCGTGCCCGGCGCCACCTGTTTACGGCGCCCGCAAAACGGGGGGCCACGCGGCCCGGCTCACCACCGGATCCCGATGCTGAGCGGGATGAACAGCGCGGCCTCCAGCTCCCCCAGCCCGTGGTCGGAGCCGATCAGGTGAATCCCCGCCTCGGCCGTGAGCGTGCGCCCGCCGCCGGTGCGCTCCAGCAGCCCGCCCACCTGCGTGCCCAGCACGGTGCCGTAGGGGTTCGGCACCCCCGGCACGCTCAGCCGGTGCACCGAGAGCCCAAACAGCCCGCGCACCTGCAGCGCCTCCGTCCGCCGGAAGGTGGGGACGAGGTTGGCGGCCAGGCTGGCGGACCGGTACTCGCCGCGCGAGGGCCCCAGCCGGTCCTCGTCCCCCGTCCCGGGAAAGATCACGCCGGCCAGGTCCACGCGCAGCAGGCGCCCGCGCGGATACAGCGATCCCGCGATGCGCAGCCCCACGCCGCGGTCCTCCGCCAGCGCGCCCACGGGCACCGCCGGCCCCACGCTTCCGCCGACGGACTGCGCCCGCAGCGGCGCCGCGGGCGTGGAAAGGAGCAGGAGGGCGGTGAAAAGGGATGCGAGCCGGACAGGGTGTGGCAGGGTCATGTGGGGGTCTCCACCAGGGTTTCCCGGTAGCGCCCGGGCGCGTATCGCGTGGCCAGCAGGCCCGTCGCCTGCTCCGTGTCGATCTCCTGCACCAGCACGCCTTCTTCGCCGTACGGCAGGTACGCCTGGCACTCGCCGGCGGGACCGATGAGGCTGGTGGCCGATTCCGGCGCGCGCAGGGCGTAGTTCACGCTGGCGAAGTAGATGGTGTTCTCGCGGCTGCGCATCATCATCGCCTTTTCGTAGTACGCGCCGGCCGGGTCACCCCACGCCGCCGGAAGCACGTCCTGCGCGTCGCTTCCCGTCATCTGCGGATGAAAGACGATGCTCGCGCCCCGCGTCGCCGCCCAGCGCACCGTCTCGGGGTAGCGCCACCCCTCGTGGCAGATGGCGATGCCGAACCGCGCGCCGTTGATCTCGAACATCTGCCGGGTGTCGCCGGGGACGTAGTGCGGGTCTTCGCTGGGGTCCAGCTGGTTCTTGGTCTGCCACCCCTGCACCCACCCCTGTGCGTCGACGACGACGGCCACGTTCTCCCGCCCCGCCTTCGTGTACCGCTCCGTCCCCAGGATCACGGCCGTCCCGTGCGTCCGCGTGATGTCCGACACGGCCTGCACCACGCGCTCCAGTTCGTGGGCGTCGAACGGCAGCACGGGGATGTCCACGCCCCGCAGCCCCGGGAGGTAGCATTCCGGAAAGCAGACGATCTCCGCCCCCTGCCCCGCCGCCTGGGCCACGAGCCGCTCCACGCGTTCCAGCCCGTCCTCCAGACTCGTGGCGGGACGGGGGGATGCCAGCCCTACGATCATGCACGACCTCCGCGGGAGGATGAGTTTGGCCGGAACGGCGATTGGATGATGCGTAGTAGATGATTTTTAATCCGGCCGCAAGCGCCGGGACCCGGTCACAGCGGCTCGGCGACGGCCGCGTACCGCCCGTCGCCGATGATCCGCAGCTCGCCCACCATCACGAGCGTTTCCAGGTGGCGCGCAACCAGCGGAACGGGCGCGCCGGCGAACGCGGCCGCCACCTCCGCCGGCGTGGCGGGGGCGGTGGATACGGATGCCTTGGCCGCGCCGATCTGATCGATGGCGCCCGCCGGCCACGGCTGCCGCTCGGCCACGGCCACGGCGGCGACCTCCGGCGCGGCGGCTTCGGGCAGGTCCAGCGCGGGCTCCGCGGCGGGCGCGACGCCTCCGCCAAAGCGCGGCACCTGGTACTCCGGCCGCAGCCAGCGGACGATGCCGCGCTTTTCCTCTTCCACGCGCTCGTCGTGCAGGGCCACCAGGCGCTCCAGCACCTCCTCGCGCTCCACGGGCCAGGGCCAGCCGTACGCCTGCGCCACCAGCCGGTCCAGCTCATCGTGCAGGTCGCGCAGCACGCCGCACGCGGCGATCTCGTGCACGGCGCGCTCCTTGTCCGTGAGCTTGTCGCCGCTGCGCAGCTTCTCGACGACGTTGTACATCCCTGTCATCGTGACACGCTCGTCGCGGGCGATGGCGTCCTTGCGGTGCTGGTCCAGCCGCTCCGCCACCCGCCCAATCTCCTCCCGCAGCTCCTTGGGCGGATCGGGGAACGGGAACGGGTCGAAGCAAAGGGACTTGTTGTAGCGAGGCGTGTTGCCACCGAGATCTCCGCCTGCGGCCAATGCCCAGAGTACATGAACGGCCGATGACAGCACTCCAAGGTAGTAGGAATCAGGTGAAGTGATACAGACGACTGAGTGCTCCGCCAAGATGCTGGTCGACAGAAATTGAAATACCCGGTACTTGGAAGTTTCTGGCGTAACGATATAGCGCGAGACACCTTCCAAAGCTGCGCGCAACGCCGGCTGTACCGACCCAAACTGCCACCAGCGGTTCCCAACCTCCCGCTTTCGCAACGCGTCGCGGTCTGGCTTCACACGATCTCGGATGATCTGGTATAAATGAGGCCATCGCATCGCCTCCTGTTCCGGGCGCGCAGCAAAATCGATGACGGAGATGCCACGATCTCGCCGGACAAGGTCGCTGCCATTAACTACGGGATGCACGATCGCTCGATTACCGGGATCTTCCTGGATGAGTCGGCGCACCTCGTCAGCATCCAAGCGGAATCCTGCACCGCTTACCCAGAAACCCACATAGGACATCCCACGGTTCGCGAGCAATGGGACACCAGCCGTCGAAGCCACATCTGATTCGCCCGATAGATCCGCATGGATTCGAGCTACGATGCGTTCCGCGATGACGGTTCCGGTATCGTCAACTTTCACGATCGTTCCTCCAGGTACCCCACGAGCTAGCGTAGTCAACGAAACCTGCACGGCGGCACTCTCAGCTTCATCTACCCACGGGTGGTCGGGAACGGCCCAAACAATCGACACTCCTTGGAGCAGAGCCTTTTCGATTACGGTCCGCTGATGACTCTGGCGGATAGAATTTGTGGTGATGAGACCTGCCCGCTCGGTAGCACCGGATGCAACGACATCCGCACATCGCTTCCACCAGTAGACCACGTAATCAGCACTGTCGGGCATTTCTGCATAGGTACTGCGGAGTGCGTCGACATACCCATCCCCAAGCGCCCGCCGCATCCGCTTACTGCCTAGATATGGCGGGTTTCCTACGATGAAATCCGCCTGCGGCCAGGCTGCGGGACGGGCACCGCGGTATTCCAGATATGGAAGCAGCATCTTGGGATCGGGCACGAGTTCGCCCGTGACGGGGTGGACGATGCGCGGCGTGGGATCCGGGCGCGACTTCTCAGGCACCTCCACGATCTCGTCCCAGGCGAGCACGGCATCGCGCTGCTCGAGCGTGCCCGTGTCCTTGAGCACCGGCTCGGGCGGGTTGACGCCCTTGTGGTGCTCCATCCAGAACTGATGGTAGCCAATCCACAGCGTGAGCTCGGCGATCTCCCGAGCCCACGGCTTGAGCTCGATTCCGTGGAACTGCCAGGGTCCGACTTCCTCGACCGCGAGCTCGGGATTGCCCGTGATCTCCTCGATCGCGCGCAGTACCTCGAGCTCGACACGCTTGACGAGGTGCAGGCAAACGTAGAGAAAGTTGCCACTGCCACAGGCGGGATCAAGAAAGCGGAGCCCGCGCATCCACGTATGGAAATCGCGAAGCTCCTTGAGTGCGGCATTGGCATTTTTCTTCTTCCCTGTAGCGCGCAGCTCGGCGGCGTGGGCCTGCACGGGGGCCCAGCGCTCGCGCAGCGGCACGTCCACCGTCTGGCGGACGACGCGCTCCACGTACTCGCGCGGCGTGTACTCCGCGCCCAGCCGGTGACGCTCCTTCGGGTCCAGCGCCCGCGTGAGCAGCGTGCCGAAGATGGTCGGCTCCACATACTGCCAGTCCGCTTCCGCCGCCTCGGCAAGTACGCGAACGTCGGCTTCATCGAGCGGCAGGACTTCGGCATCGGCGAAAAAATGCCCATTGAATCGGAGCAGCTTTTGCCAACCGAATACTTCGCCGCGGTCCATAGCCTGCCATAGGCTGGTCAGGCCGCGCGCGAACCCATCTGCATCAAATGTTTGCTTAGATGCGTCTAAGTCTTTTTCTGTTAAGCGGTTAGGGGACGGCGGGGGGG
>DATING010000230.1:0-2435 GCA_035474555.1 Longimicrobium sp.
TCCCTCCCCCGCGCCGTTTGCGGGGGAGGGTCGGGGAGGGGGGCGCTCCGCCCGCGACGGAAGCCGAGCCGCGCTCCGTATCCCAATCCCGAATCCCCTCTCCAAACCCTGATGTCGATTTCGCCCCTCCCCGTTCGTCTACGAGATGAAGGGCGAGATCACCGGCTCGAAAGCGATGGCGAACGCGCAATGTCGAATTCCCGGCGCGCCGTTCGTCGCACAGGTAGAAAGCAATCGCCCGGCGCACCGAACGCGCCGGGCACGAACATCCAACCGGACCCGAACCATGTCCATCCACGAACCGTCCGACTCGCCCTGGACCAGCCGCATGCTGAGCATCTTCCGCATCGTCGCGGGGGTCATCTTCTTCTCCAGCGGCACCATGAAGATCTTCGGGTTCCCGGAGAACCCCATGCCCAACATGCCGCCCATCGAGCTCTGGTCGCAGATCGGCATCGGCGGGATGCTGGAGATCGTGTGCGGGCTGGCCATCATCGTGGGATTGTACACGCGGCCCGTGTCGTTCCTCATGGCCGGCATGATGGCGGTGGCGTACTTCCAGTTCCACCAGCCGCAGGCGTTCTGGCCCACCAACAACGGCGGCGTGGCGGCCGTGATGTATTGCTTCTTCTTCCTGTACCTGATGTTCGCCGGCGCCGGCGCCTGGAGCCTGGACGCGATCATCGCCCGGCGTGCACGCGGCGGCGCGCACGCTGGCCGACCGGCGCACGAGCCGGAGATGCGCACGGCGCGCGCGTAACGAGCCGTCGCGTTCGCCGCGACGCTTGCGGAGAGGGAGAAACATGCATATACATGCTCCCATGAACCCGCACCGCCCCGCCGCCGAGCAGATGACCGCCGAGTGCCTGTGCTTCCGGGCCCGGCGGGTCTCCCGCGCGCTGACGCGCATGTACGACGAGGCGCTGCGCCCCCTGGGCATCCAGGCCACGCAGCTCACCCTGCTCAACGCGATCGCCATGACGGGCGACGCGGGAACCATGGGGCGCCTGTCCGGCATCCTGGCCATGGACCAGACGACGCTCTCGCGCAACCTGCGGCCGCTGGAAAAGGCGGGGTGGGCACGCATCGAGCGGCTGCCGGCGGACCGCCGCGTGCGCGTGGCGCGGCTCACCCCCGAGGGCGAGCGGATGATCGCCGACGCGCTGCCCCTGTGGACGCAGGCGCACGCGCGCGTGGTCGCCACGCTGGGCACGGACGCGGCCGCCGACCTGCGCGACCGCTTCGATGCCACGGCCGCCGCCGCGGCGCTCTCCCCCGCCTTGGCGGCGGGCTGATCGTGATCCACCCGCACGCCGGGACGTCCGGCCGCGCGGCTGCTGCACCCCATCCTTTCCAGGAGCGTTCCCCATGAGCCAGACGACCACCTCCACCCTTCCCGCCGTGGTCTCGCGCGACGAATGGCTCGCCGCGCGCACGGAGCTGCTGGCGAAGGAAAAGGAGTTCACGCGGCTGCGGGACGCCCTGAGCGCCGACCGGCGCCGCCTGCCCATGGTGGAGATCACCAGGGACTACGTGTTCGAGGGGCCGGAGGGGAAGGTGGGCCTGGCGGACCTGTTCCACGGGCGGCGCCAGCTGGTCGTCGGCCACTTCATGTTCCACCCGGACTGGGACGCCGGCTGCCCCGGCTGCACCGCCGGCGCGGACGAGGTCTCCGAGGGCTTTCTGAAGCACCTGGCCGCGCGCGACACCACCTTCGTCTACGTGTCCCGCGCGCCGCTGGCCAAGCTGGAGGCGTACAAGGCGCAAAAGGGGTGGACGTTCCCCTGGTACTCGTCGCACGGCAGCGACTTCAACTACGACTTCGACGTCACGCTGGACCCGGCCGTAAAGCCCGTCGTCTACAACTACCGCACGGCGGAGGAGTACGCGGCGCGGGGCGAGGCGTTCGAGTTCGACGGGACGGCGCTGGAGCGCCCGGGGCGCAGCAGCTTTCTGCGCGACGGCGATTCCGTCTTTCACACGTATTCCGTGTACGCGCGCGGGCTGGAGACCATCGGCGGCGCGTACTACCTGCTGGAGGAGACGGCGCTGGGCCGGCAGGAGGACTGGGAAGAGCCCAAGGGCCGCTCGCAGATGGTCCGCGGCGCCAACCCCGAATTCGCGGACTGAGCCGTACCCGCAACCGGAGCGAACCGAACGTGAAGGTGATCGAACGCACCATCCAGCTGCCGCGCGCCGGCGTGGCCCCCCTGCGCCCCTGCCCCTTCTGCGGCGCGGAGGCGGCGCTGGAGCCGGACCCGTGGCTGGACGAGAGCCTGCGGATCGTCTGCGGCAACGAGGCGTGCGGGGTGCGGCCCCGCACGGAGACCCTGCTGGCGTGCTACGCCGACGAGCTGTGCGCGGCCTGGAACGCGCGCCCGGCGCCGCCGCGGGAACCGTCCTGACCCGCGGCGCATTGGGGGGATGAGGATCCG
>DATING010000231.1:0-8319 GCA_035474555.1 Longimicrobium sp.
GCCGCTTCGTCGTTTGGTGTCGCCGGAGGATGGCAGTGTGATGCTGCGACCGCACCTCCCGCCGCACGGAGAACGGCCCGGCGGGGGATCGGATTCCCCGCGACTGGCTTGACCGCGCCGTGCTCTCCGTACATCTTGCGCCGCCGGCCGGATGCGCTGCGGCATCCGTCACATCCACATCATCCGCGGGACGAGAATGAGCGACGTGACCGTCGACGTGTACTGGCTGCCGCACTGCACCACCTGCCAGAAGGCCGTGCAGCACCTGCGCGACCGCGGCGTGGCGATCGGCGGCTTTCGCGATCTCAAGGCGCAGCGGCTGGAGCGCGCCGAGGTGGAGGACCTGGCGCGCAAGGTGGGCGGCGCGGAGAAGCTGTTCTCCAAGCGCGCCATGAAGTACCGGCAGATGGGTCTGCACGAGCAGACGCTCAGCGAAGACGACCTGCTGCGGCTGATGACGGAGGAGTACACGTTCATCACCCGCCCCGTCATCGTCCGCGACGACCGCGCGACGGCGGGGTTCTCGGCCAAGCGAGTAGACGAGCTGGTGGGGTGAGAGGGCTGCCGCCTTGATGCAGGCCGGGAATCGAGCTCTTCCGGCCGTGATTGGGGCTCAATACGCGTACGGCCCTTGGGGGGAGTTGCGCAACGCAAGAGCGTCGCCGCCGGGTTCCTGCGGTAGATCCGACACGTACTGCACGGTGAAGCCAACCGAGAGGGGCCGTGCGCGCCTGATCCCCGATCCTCGCAAAACTAGAAGTTCCGAATGAACACCACCGTCAGCCCGATCTCTGACTCAGTCTCGACTCTTCGCCGCCCAGCGGGGCGCTCGCCAAGACGCCGTCGTCCAACGGGGGGCGAAATGAGGATGAGCCGACGGAAATGCCCAGGATCGCTGCATCAATGGATTCATCGACGTTTGTCGGTGAGTGCCCCGATCGTGTTCAGGAAGTCGGTGGTGGCCACGCTGAACACGTTGTGAGGCGGGACTTGCTTATCCGGGAGGGGCACGTAGTTTGTAGATGTGAGTATAAGAAGCAAGCTACGACAAGTACAAAGGAGGTCCGTTGGCCAAGAACGCTGGTACCAAGCAGGGCAGGGGTGGAGGCCCCGGGCGGAGCCTGTCGGCCGCTGGAAAGGGGCAGGGCAAGGGCAAGGGAGCGTCGCTCAAACCGGGCGCGGCGCCTGCCATGAGTTCGTCCGGGGTGCAGGTCGTGTCGCGCAAGGTGCATCCGGCGAAGGGGGGGCGCCGGAAAGTGGTCGTACGCGGGGTAGGGGCGGCGCGTACGCCGGGAGCGTACGGGAGCGAGGCTGCGCCGCGGAGCTTCCGCGAAGGGGTGGAGCGGTCGCTGGTCGATAAGGCGACGAACCTGTTCCGCATGTCGTTGAAGCAGATGACAGCCGAGCAGATTACAAAGGCTATCGCTGCCCCGACGCCCATGGGTACCGTGGTGGAGGTTCTGAACGCGTCGCCCGAGATCGGGCTGGCGAAAGAGACTGCCACCATGCGTGCGCTGGCGCGGGGAGCGGCGGCGAAGCAGGAGATGCTCCGGGTTGCGAATGGATGTCTTTCGTCCGGCGACGTCGCGAAGCTCCTCGGCAAGACCGTGTCCGCAGTCAACCAGCGCCGTGCCCGGGGGCAGATACTGGCCGTACCTCTTTCTGGGGGGGAGTGGGGTTTTCCCGCACGCCAGTTCGCTTCAGGCGATCTGCGTGGCGGGATAGCCGAGATCGTGAGTGCGGCGGGAACGATGAGCCCATGGGTGCTGCTCTCGATCCTGCTGGACCGCGTTCCCGGATCTGACGTCGTAATCATCGATTCTCTGGATCGTCCCGACATCGTTCAGGACGTGCTGATGCGCGTTCGCACGTACGGACAGCACGGAGCGGCGTAGTGGCAATTCGCCTTCCTGATCCGCTGCCTATCGTCACCATCGACGTGTCCCGCCCGATCTGGCGTGTGCACGAGACCGGCTTTGGTGCGATCTGGTATGGGAGGAGGGTGAACAACCGGTTCGACGATCCGGCTGCCGGGTATGGAGCCCTGTACCTGGGTGAGAGTCCCTCGGTCGCAGTGCTTGAGACCCTCGTGCGTGGCTCGGACCGCTGTGTGGTAGAACAGCGGAAGTGGGACAGCTGCTCCATCTCCTCCGTGCACTTGGCCGAAGAGCTCCAGCTGATGCAGTTCGAAGGGAGTGCCCTCCGACGCTTCGGCGTTGGAGCAGAGCGCGCGCATGCCGGTGTGTACACGGAGTGCCAGGAGCTCTCCGCTACGCTACACGCGCGTCACTTGGATGTGGACGGCATCCAGTTTCGCTCTCGCTGGGATACGAGCAAGCTTTGCTGGGTCGTCTTTGATCGGGCGGCCCACAAGATCAGGGACGCCGGCACGCCCCAGCCATTGAAGGGAAGCAAGATCGGGGATCGAGTGCTGGATGAGTGCGGGATCACGTTCGTGTGAGCTCCCGCAGGCCGAGACCCGCCACGCTCGCGCTCATTGCCGTCATCGTCCGCGACGACCGCGCGACGGCGGAGTTCTCTGCGAAGCCCGTGGACGAGTTGGTGGGGTGAGCGCCGTAGGCTCGTCGTCAGCGTCCCCGAAGCTACCATTGGATCAACAGAAAAGCCCCGGCACCCTAAATGCCGGGCTTTTCCGCGTTCACACGGGCACCCCGTCGGGGCACGCGGGCAGGTTGAATCCTACGCGGGCTTCAACTCATCCAGGACGATCTTCGCGCCTTGCGCGAGAAGCGTGGTGTCGACTCCGCAGGCCAAGAGGGTGAAGCCGGCTTCGGCGCGGGCGCGCAGGGCCGCGGGATCGAGCGAGAAGATCCCGACGGCCGTGTCGCCGGAGCGGCAGGACGCGACCTGCGCGATCGCATCCTGCACGGAGGGGTGGCCCACCTGGCCGGTCACCCCCAGGCTGGCGGACAGGTCGTACGGCCCCACGAACAGCGCATCCACGCCCTCCACCCGCGCGATCTCCCGCGCATTCCTCGCCCCCTCGGCGTCTTCAATCTGCAGGATGACCGCGATGTAGTCGTTGGCGTGGCGGAGGTATTCCTCCAGCTCGCGGCCGTACGACTGCGCCCGGCCCACCCCGATCCCGCGCGTGCCCCGGGGCGGGTACTTGCTCCACGCCACGGCCTGTTGCGCCTCCGCCGCGGAACTGATGCGCGGCAGGATCACGCCCTCCGCGCCCACGTCCAGCGCCCGGCTGATGTAGACCGGGTTGTTCTCCGGCACGCGCACGGCGCAGAAGCACCGCGGCGAGGCGATCCGGATGAGGTTCTGCAGGTCCTGGAACGTGGTGGGCGAATGCTCCAGGTCAAAGAACAGCCAGTCGAAGCCGGCGGTGGAGAGAATCTCGACGACCTCGGGCGACGGCATGGTCACGAGGACGCCGTTCAGGGGAGTCCCCCGGCGCAGCGCCTCGCGGAAATTCTTGATCATCAGCACGACGTGGTGGAGGCGGTCAAACGCTGCACGAGCTCGCGCACGTCCATCCCCGGGGCGGGGGACGAACGGAATCCGTGGCGCACGCTCACCGGCTGGACCAGTGGATCGCGGAGATCCGCCACCCCGCGGGCGTGCGCACCAGCACCATCAGCTCCGCGCCGGCCGAGTTGATCTCGCGCATCCGGTAGGTGCCGCGCGCGGTGCTGGTGGACGCGATCCATGCCACGTCGCCGCGCACGCGGACCTGCCGGACGGTGCGCTCGCTCGTGACCGCGCGCGCGAACCCGATGTCGGACGACAGGTGGTGCGACCGGTACTCGGCCAGGGTCTCGACCCCGCCGCTCTCCAGGACTTGCACGTCGGGCGTGAGCAGGGCCAGCGCGCCGGCGCTGTCGGCGGTCGCGAGCGCGCGGTGGAAGCGCTCCACCGTCGCCGTCACCGCGAGCGAGTCGGCGGCGGACCGGGCTTGAGGCGCGGTACGGCCTTGCTGCGCCGCGGTGATGGCGGGCGTGGCGAGCGCCAGCGCGCCGGTGATCAGGATGGACGTCAGGGCAGGGAAGCGGTGCACGGGTGCTCCTGGGAGATGGATGAGGACACTCCCCCCGGTACGATCGAGGGGAGCGCCCCGGATTCAGGCGGATGCCGTCAGGGCTGCTGCGTGACCACCCGCCGGACGCCGGGATCGGACCAGGCTTCGCGAAGGGCGGGGTCGCGCTCGATCTCACGCTGCACGGCCGGGTCGCGGACGAGCTCGCCCGCCAGGTCCAGGAGCTTGCGCGTGCCCGCATCCGCGGCGGTCGCGGGCGCGTGCGCCGCGTGATTCTGCGTCCCGCCCGCGGCGTCGTCCATCCCGGCCCGCGTGCCGCTTGCGGGTGCCGCGCCGTGGCCCGCGTGCCCGGCGGAAGCCGTCGCCGGATGACCGGCTGCCGCGTGGTTCTGCGCGCCGGCGGCGTGGTTCGCGTGCCCGGCCGCGCTCCAGCCGGCTGGCGCGGCCCCATGGCCCGTGTGCTCGCTGGCCGTTGCGGAGGCGGCGGCGTGGCCGGCATGTGCGTTCGATGCGGCCGTGCGCGAGCCGCTTGCCGCGCCGTGGCCGGCGTGCGCGTTGCCCGCGGACCGCGTGGTGCCGCTCGCGGCCGCGTGCCCCGCGTGGCTCCCGGCCGTGCGGGTGGATGCCGTGCCGTGCCCGCCCGCGTGCGATGTCGCAGTCCGTCCCGCCGAGGCCGGTGCGCCGTGCGCGGAATGGTCCGTCCGCGCCGCGCCGCGCGTCGTGGCCGTTGCATTGTGGGCAGAGTGGTCCGTCCGCGCCGCGTTGCGAGTCGCAGCCGTTGCATTGTGGGCGGAATGATCCATCCCGGTTGCGCCGGCGGGCGTCGCCGTGGCTGCCTGCGCAGAGTGATTCGATCCTGCTCCGCCGCCGCTCGTCGCGCCGTGGGCGGAATGATCCGCCGGCGCCGTCCCGCCGCTCGTCGCGGTCGTGCCGTGCGCGGCGTGATCCGGCGCAGCCGCGCCGCCCGCGGAAGCCGTGGCTCCATGCGCGCCGTGGTCCATGCCGGCCATCCCCGCCGCGGCGGCGGAGTCAGCGGACGTGGTGTCGTGCGCCGCGTTCGGCGTTGCGACGGCGGCGCTGTCAGCGGGCGCCTGGGCGGTGCGCTCGGCATCTGCGCCGTCGCCCGAGCCGGAGCAGGCGGCGAGGAGGAGCGCGGCGGCGAGGCTCGCGCCCTGCTTTGCGTTGATCACGATCGGCCTCCGATCAGTGCTGGTGTGCCGGCGCGGCGGCCGGACGGGCGCGAAGCTCGGCCAGGCGCCGCTGCACCTCGGGATCGCTCCACAGCTGGTGCAGGCGCGGGTCCGTGTGGATGCGCGCCTCCACCTCCGGGTCCGAGAGCAGCCGCACGACGAAGTCCAGCGCCTGCGCGCTGTCCGCCGCCGCCGTTGCATCCGCCGCGCCGTGCTCGTCGTGCCCGCCGGCGGAGGCGCCGCCGTGCAGCGACTCCATCAGCCGGTGCAGCTCCGGGTCGGCGTGGACGCGCGCGCGGATGACGGGATCGGCCATCATCCGGTCGTGCAGCTCCCGGCCGCGGGCCGCGTCCGCCGCCGTCGGCTGCATCCCGCGCGTGGCGCCGGGCTGCCCGTGCGCGCCGTGATCCATCGCCGCGGCGGGCGCGTTGCCGTGCTGCATCCCCGCGTGATTGGTCGCGGGCGCCTGCGGAGCCGGCTGCGCGTGGCCCATCGCGGCGTGGTCTGTTGCCGCGGCGGGCGCGCCGGGCTTGGCGGGCTGGGCGTGGCCCATGGCCACGTGGTCCGTGCCGCCGGGGCCGCCGTGCGCCATCACCGCGCCGCGCTCCACCGTCGGGGTGGGGAAGCCGGCCAGGAAGCCGCTGACGGGGCCGCCCATGTTCTGCACGCCCATGGCCGCCGCCATCTCGCGCCACTCCGTCTCCGTCATCACGAACGACGTGGCGTCGCGATACCGTTCGGCCGCGCGCAGGATCTCCTCGCGCTTCCGGTTCCGCGGCACCTCGGGCGACGCCAGGATGTCGGAGATCACGTCGTGCATCCCGTGCAGGTTGTCGAAGATGATGGCCGCCTCCGGATACCGCGCCGCGAACACGGGCGCGATGGCGGGCGTCATGGGCATCATCCGCGGCATGTTCTCCGGCGCATTCTCCAGCATCTGCCGGAAGCGCGCGACCGTCGCCAGCACGCCCGTCTGCCGCTCCTCGGGGGTCTTGCCCGTCAGCAGCGGCTCGTACAATCCCACCTGGAGCCAGTGGTATCCCCAGATCAGGCCGTTGAACTTGGGCCACCCCTCGCGGAACGCCGTGGAGTAGTACTGCCCCTCCATCAGCTCCATGTTCTTGGGGACGGAGCTGAACGCCAGGTCCGGCCGGCTCTTGTAGTAGGTGAGCAGGTCCGCGATCTCGGCGTCCTTCTGCGCCTGCGACATGCGGTCGTCACCCAGCACGTCGTAGATCTGCCGGTGGAGGATGTGGGCCCACTCGAACATGAGCTTGGCCTCGGGCGCGAGCTTTACGTACTCCTGCTCGATGGCCGCCTCCTCCAGCGGCATGCGCGGCGGGCTCACCAGCAGCCGGCGGGTGATGAAGTCGTACTCGCGCTCTTCCAGCTCCGCCGCGGGCGCGCCCGGGCGGGTGTACAGCTTTTCGTACAGGATGGCGTGCCCGTAGTCGAACGCGTTGAACAGGCGGTCGGCCGCGGGAAAGTTGCGGCGGAACACCCAGTTGTGGCTCGCAGGCATGTAGAACTGCTCGTGCTGCCGGGCCCACTGCGCCTGCGCGGGCTCCGCCCCGGCGCCCATCCCCAGCGCCAGCATCGCGGCGCCGAGGGCGGCGCGTGCACGGAAGGTCGTCGTCATCAGGTCCATCTCCAGGTCAATTCCAGCTGAAGCGCGTCAGCGGATGGGAAGCAGGCTTCGCACCGCAAAGGCGTGCGCGGCCCCAAAGGTCACGAACCATCCCTGCCCGCCGCCCGCGAACCGGCGTCCCACGCCGAAGTCGACGTTGAACGTCGGGCTGGATTGAAGCCGGAAGCCCGTCTCCGCCGTCCACGCCAGCTCCGCGTCGTCCACGAGCGGCTGCTCGGCGAAGACGTCGGCGGTCAGCAGCACGGAACGCAGGGGAAAGGTGCGGTCGATGGCGATGCCGGCCATCCACCGCGACGCATCCCCGGTCTCGTCGTCCGGCCCCGCGTCCCCGCCGAACGTGTACTGCCCGTTCAGGTGGAAGCGCGCGAAGGGGAAGGTGCGCGTGGCGATCCCCTTGAGCGACGTGTAGGTCTCGTCCGGCGCCAGGTTGCCGACGGGGAGGAGGACCTCCGCCGCCACGGCCAGTGCGGGGAGGGTGCGCGTTTCCACGTTCAGGTTGTGCAGCGCGGCGACCTCGATCCCCGCCAGCCCCTCCTCCTCGCCCTCGTCGCCGCCGTCACGAAAGGCGAGCGGAAAGCCGATCTCCAGCTGCGTGCTGGGGAGGATGCCGTACGCCAGCTCGGGCGCGACCTCCCAGTGGTAGGCGCCGCTGCCCTCGCGCTCCAGCCGCACGGGCGCCAGCTGCAGCTCGAAGGCGTAGCGCTCCACGGGATACGCGTCCTCGATGCGCACGGGGCGGCCCGCGTCGGTGTTGTAGTAGTCGGTCTGCGCGGCGATGGGCCGCGCGAACGCCGTCAGGGCCAGCGCGGCGGCGGCCGCGATGCCGGGAACTCGGATGCTCGTCATCTGCTCGTCTGCGTCTCGCGATTCGTCCGGCGGCGCGGGGCCGGCCGGGGGGCGGGATTTTACCCCGCGTAAAAGATGCAGGCAATGCGCGGGCCCGCGGGGGGGGGCCACGGCGCGTGCTACCGCGCGTGCCGGTACATCATGTCTACCAGCTCGTCGTACATGCTCTCGGCGGCGGCATCGTCGCCGCCGCGGATGGCGGAGGTGGCGCAGTGCTTCAGGTGGTTGCGCATGAGCTCGCGCCCCACGCCCCGCAGCGCCTCGTGCACGGAGGCGATCTGGGTCATGATGTCGGCGCAGTAGCGGTCTTCCTCCACCATCTTCTGGATGCCGCGCACCTGGCCCTCAATGCGGCGCAGGCGCTTGAGGTTGCGGACCTTGATCTCCGCGTCCACGCCGTGCGCCGTGCGCCCGCCGTCCTGCACCGCGCACCCGCATCCGCACGCCGTGTGGGGGGCCTGTCCTTCCGCCTGCTCGGTCATCGTGTCCATCGTATCCATCTTCGTGTCTCCGCCGTATCCGGTTCGATTGATGTTCATCGTGTGCGATCGTCAACCTGCGCAATCACTTCGGCCCGTTGCGGGCGGGCTTCTACGGCGCCCGCTGCGCGGGGCCCCTCACCCCCCGGC
>DATING010000232.1:0-3004 GCA_035474555.1 Longimicrobium sp.
CCGAGGCGGGCCTGGTGGCCGCGCTGAGCGAGTGCGAGACGGATGCGTGGCCGCTGACCGGCCGTCCGCCGTCGGTGAAGGGCGCGCGGTGGGTGCGGCCGGAGCTGACGGTGACCGTGACCGCACTCCCCCGCGAGGAGACGGAGCCCCTGCGCCACGCCACCCTTCGCGACTGGCGCCCCCGCAACGTGCTCAAGCTGCTGCGGTAGGGGGAAGAGATGCGGGGGATGGGGGATGCGGGATGCGGGATGCGGGATGCGGGATGCGGGATCGAAGAACGGCCGGGTGCCAGCTTCCTGGCGCGGCCCCGTCCCCGGCGAATGAATTCGCGGCACCGAAAACGTGATGTCGGCCTTCGCCGACGGCTCGTGCCGCATTGAAGTCAGTGCACCGGAGCAGAGCTGGGGGAATGGAAACCGGCATCGAGCTCCGACCCCTGGCATCCAGCCACCCGGCGAATGAATTCGCGGCAATGACCCCGCAATGTCGGCCTTCGCCGACAGCTCGTGCCCCGCGGCCGGTGTGCACCGGAGCGCAGTTCAGGCAGTGAAGCCTCGTTCGGCGAGCGGAGCGAGCCGAGACGGGGCTTATGGCTTTCCCAGCGGCGGCTTTAGCCGCTCAGGCCGGAGCTCCGCCTTTCCACCTCGGCTTTCCCTGGCGCTCACCCGTACGGACCAGGTGAACGCGTCGGCGTGAAGTTCGAGCTGGTGAAGCCTCACGCAGTTTGTGAGGCTTTCCGCGGTTGTTGCGGCGGCTTTAGCCGCTCAGGACGGACATCCGCCCATTCGCCTGGGCTTTCCCGTCTGGATGTCTGCCTGGATGCCGGTGTGAATGCCCGCCGTACCCCTCCGTATCGCGCCCCGGCCTGCGCGCGACTATCTTCGCACATCCGCTCCGCAGCACCGCGCATCTCCCCGATCCGCCGCTCCATGCCCGCCCAGCCCACCGAGCAGCACACGCTTTCCATGCGCTCGCAGCGCCTGCTGTTCCGCGTGCTGCACGCGGTGGCGCGGCGGCCGCGCACCACGTTGCTGGCCCTGCTCGTCGCCGTGGCGCCGCTCGCCATGGCGGGCTCCGCGCTCACGCCCGACAACAGCCTGGCCGTCTGGTTCGTGCGTGACGACCCGGCGCTGGAGCGCTACCGCGCGTTCCAGCGCGAGTTCGGCAACGACGAGACGGTCGCCATCTCGTACACGGCGCCCGGCGGCGCGCTGGCCCCGGCGGAGGCCCAGCTGCAACGGCGGGCGGCGGAGCGGCTGCGGGCCGTGGAGGGCATCGACCAGGTGCTGGCGCCGGCGCTGCTGGCGGATTCCATCGGCACCAGCCCGCAGGCGCGCGAGTACCTGTACCGCGCCGGGCTCATCTCGCGGGACGGGCGCACGGCCACGCTGCTGGCGCGGATGTCGGCGCGGCCGGACATCGACGAGGTGCGCGGCGACATCCTGGACCACGTGCGCGCCACCGCCGGCGCAACGCTCGGGGCCGACGGGCGGGCGCTGCACTACGCGGGCATCGGCGTGGTGTACGACGCGCTGAATCGCCAGACCATCAAGGACAGCGGTATCTACCTGGGCATCGCGTTCGTGGTGATGGGCATCCTCCTGTGGTTCGCCCTGCGCCGCTGGCGGGCCGTGGCGCTCGCGCTGGTGCCGCCCGTGATCGTCTCCGTGATGACGACGGGGCTGTTCGTGCTGACGGGGCGCCCGTTCACGCAGGTGACCAGCATCCTCCCCATGCTGGTGCTGGTGATCGGCCTTTCCGACGCCATCCACCTGGTCGCGCACTACTACGCCGAGCGCCGCGCCTCTCCCGGCCCCATGGCGAAGGATGCGCGGCGCGAGATGGTGGCGCGCACGGCCGCGTGGGTGGCGCTGCCCAACTTCTTTACCGCGCTGACGACGGCGGCCGGCTTTCTGGCCCTGGCGAGCTCGCGGATGCCGGCCATCCGCGACCTGGGCGTGTTCGCCGCCATCAGCATGCTCATCCTGTGGGTGATGACGCTGCTCGTCGGCACGGCGGCGCTCGCGCTGTGGGACGTGCCGCCGCCGCCGGAGCGGGCCCAGGGCGGGCGGCTGGACAACGGGCTGGCGTGGCTCAGCATCCACGTGCCCCGCTGGCGGTGGGCCGTGCTGGGCGGGATGACGGTCATCACCGCGTTCCTGCTCGTGGGCGCGGCGCGGGTCAAGGCAGACACGTACACGCTGCAACTGCTGCCGCCGGACCACGTGGCGCGCTCCGACAGCCGCTGGATCGAGCAGAACGCGGGCTTCTACACGCCGCTGGAGTTCGTCGTGCGGGTGGATTCGGGGCGCTCCGCCGCGGACCCGGAGGTGCTGCGGCGGCTGGCGGAGTGGCAGCGCCGCGCGGAGGAGCGGCCGGACGTGGTGCGGACGTTCGGCGTGACGCAGCTGGCAGCGATCGGCCGGGCGGCGCCGGGCGGGGGCTACGTGACGGCGGATGGGCGCGACGCGCGCGTGACGGCCTTCATCCCCATGACGAGCACGGCGGGGTTCGCGAAGACGGTGGACGGGCTCGAGACGCTGGGCCGCGACGTGCTCGGCGGGGCGGGGGTGGGCTCGGTACAGGCGTCGGGGTACCTGCCGCTGTACCTGCGCATCGTGGAGTACGTGGTGAGCGGCACCATCTGGGGATTGGCCATCAGCACGCTCATCGTCTTCGCCATGGTGGGCGTGCTGCTGCGCTCGCTGCCGCTGACGGTGGCCGCCATCCCCACGAACCTGTTTCCCGTGGCGCTCGTCTTCGGGATCATGGGATGGACGGGGATTCCGCTGGACATCGCAACGGCCACCATCGGCGCCATCGTGCTGGGGATCGCCGTGGACGACACCATCCACTTTCTCTTCCGATACCGCTCGGAGCGCGAGGCCGGATGGTCGCGCGAGGAGGCGGTGGGACGCACGTACCGCGAGACGGGGCGTTCGGTCGTCTTTGCGTCCATGGTGCTGGCGATCGGGTTCGCCGTGCTGGCCACGAGCAGCTCGCA
>DATING010000233.1:0-12511 GCA_035474555.1 Longimicrobium sp.
CAGGGCTGTTTCATACAGGGAAAGAGGCTATTGTGTTGCCATGACTCTTTATGAAGCGTTCGCGGAACTGCCTGAGGTGCGGCGCGCTCAGGCGCGCCAGCATACTGTTCAGCATGTCGTCTCCTGTGTCGTGTTAAGTACACTGAGCGGCAACATGAGTTGGCGGGAGCATGGCGATTTCGTCCAACGGCATCGTCAGCCACTTCTCGTTTTCCTGCAGCCCAAGAAGGACCGGCTGCCCTCCTACTCCACGATCCGCCGCGTGTTGATCGGCCTGGACTTTGATGCGCTCAGCGCCGCCTTTCTGCGCTGGGCTCGTCCTCGCATCCAGGTGGAGGCCGGCGAGTGGTGGGCCATCGACGGCAAGTGCCTGTCCGGCTCGGGCACTGACGTCCACACCCCGCAGCAGAGCTTCACCTTCCTCGTCTCACTCTATGCGCACGAGCGCGGCCTGGTGCTCCAGAGCGGCGCCCACAAAAACAGCAAGGGTGACGAGGGGCAGGTCGTCGAAGCGATCCTGGCGGATGCCCAAATCAAGGGAGCCGGCGTGAGCGCGGACGCGCTGCATTGTAAAAAAAGCTTTGTGCCCTCCTAATTGAGCGCGGCGCCGAGTATCTGATTGGGCTGAAGAAGAACCAGCCCACCCTGTACGCCGCAGCGGAGCAGCTCTCGGCACCGCAGAGTGTGTGGGTGCAGGAGGAGCGCACCCGAGACCGGCGCACTACGCGCACCGTGCAGGTTTTCTCCGTGCCCGAGGCGAAGCCGTACACCCTGTGGACGGGCCTGCGCTCTATCGTTCGCGTGGAGCGAAGCGGCATGCGGGGGAAGAAGCCGTACCACGAGACGGTGTTCTATATCAGCAGCCACACGGCTTCGGCGGAGGCGTTCGCCCGCATCGTGCGCGGCCACTGGCAGGTGGAGAATGGCTTGCACTGGGTCAAGGACGTGGTGCAGGGCGACGACGCCTGTACGACGAAAGCGGGCAATGCCCCCGAGAACCTCAGCCTGCTACGAAGCCTCGCCCTGACCCTGTACCGCCTCTCCGGGGAGTACTCGATCACGCGTGCCCTGCGGCGCTTCGCCCACGACCTCCCTCCCCTCATCCAGTTTCTACTATGAAACAGCCCTGCCCCGGCCCCCTCCCCCGCTTCGCGGGCAGGAGGGGGAGAACTTCGCGCGCGATCTCAAGGGCGCGTGCCGGCGTGGCACTCTCCCGCGACGGACAGTCCGCGCAGGCGGACTTCGTGTGGTTGTTGCGGCGAATTCATTCGCTCTGGGCGGGACTTCGCCACATCGCATGCCTCGATCCTCCCAATCTGGACGAGACTTCGCCACATCCACGTGCCTCGATCCTCCCAATCTGGACGAGACTTCGCCACATCCACGCGCCTCGATCCTCCACTCTGGACGAAGCTTCGCCACACCACCCCGTGCTGCTTTTGCCGCTTCAGCCGTCCTGCTACGCCTGCGTCCCCAGCGCCGGCCCCGCGACGTGCATGGTGCGGCGGAGGGAGGCGTCGGGCGGCGCGGGGGCGGCGACGAGGTCGAAGGCGACTGGCGCGTCGCCCACGATCGGGATGGACGCGCCGCGGGCCAGCGCCTCCACGGCGAGGGGCAGGATCCGGTGCTCCACGGCCAGCACGCGCGCGGCCAGCATCTCCGGGGTGTCGCCCGGGAGCACGGGGACCGGCCACTGCGCCACGATGGCGCCCTCGTCGTAGCGCTCGTCCACCAGGTGCACCGTGGCGCCGCTGACCCGCGCGCCGGACGCGATCACCGCCTCGTGCACGCGCCTGCCGTACATCCCCTTGCCCCCGAACGCGGGAAGCAGCGCGGGGTGCACGTTCACCATCCGCCCGTGGTAGCGCGCCACGACCTCCGCCGGCACCAGCTGCAGCCATCCCGCCAGCACCACGAGGTCGATGCGGTGCGTCTCCAGCGCCCCCGCCAGCGCGTCGCGAAAGGTGTCCGCACCCATCATGCGCGCGTCCAGCGCCAGCGCCGGGATGCCCGCGCGCTCCGCCCGCTCCAGCGCGCCGATCCCCGCCCGCGAACCCACCACCAGCTCCACGCGCGCGGCCGCCGATCCGCCCGTGTTCAGGCGGTCGATCAGCGCCTGCAGGTTGCTGCCGCCGCCGCTGGCGAGGACGGCGATGCGCGCGGGGACGCTCACGGATTCTCAGGCTCGGGCGTAAGGGAAAAAGCGCGGCGAAGATAGACCCGCGTTCGGGAAGCGTCAACCAACCGGGACTCAGCGTAGAGGCTTGATAAACCTACCTGGTGGGTTTAGAGTTCTCGGAAAGGAGGATCGTAATGATGGCGATGCCGAAGAAGAACCCGTTTTCCCCCGCGCGAGCCCGCGGCGCGCTCCGGGAGCGCACGGAGCCTCGCGCCGTCCATGCGCACTACGACGCTGATCGAGACACGGTGTTCATCCAGCTCGCATCAGGCTGCTGGTTCGGATTTCCGCCGTCCAGCGTCCCGGAGCTCAGGGGCGCGAGCGCTCATGACCTGGCGGCCGTCGAGGTGGAGGAGTGGGGAGAAGGGCTGCACTGGGAGTCGCTCGATGCGGACGTGTCGGTGCCGGGCATCATCTTCGATACGCTCGACGCCCCGTCGTGGTGGGCGCGATGGATCGCCAGCCGCACCTCGGCGAAGAAAGCCGCCGCCGCACGCGAGAATGGAAAGAAGGGCGGGCGGCCGCGGAAGTCATCCGACGTCGCCCCTCCGTCGCAGCCGTAGATCGGTACCCGATCAACCCAAAGCCCCGTCCCGGCGTGATCCCGAGACGGGGCTTTCTGCGTGTGCCGTGGTGTCCGCGGAGGCGGGCCGTGTGCAGTCGTAGCCGCGAATTCATTCGCTCAGGAACGGCCTTCGACTCGCCGCCATCCTGCGCGCGGGGCCGATCAGTACTCCGGGTCCAGGAGCGCGAAGATGGCGCGGCCGGCGAGGGTAAAGACGACGGAGAGCGTGCCGGACTTGAGGCCGTCGACCAGGTCCACGTCGGGGTGCCAGAGCGTCGGTGCGAGGGCGCCGGCGTACGTCCCGGCGATGAACGGCTCCGAGAACACGCGGCGCCCCGTCGTCAGGTCGCGGTCGGTGAACGTCTCGATGAACGCGTGGGCCACGCGGTCCTCGGCATCGGGGCAGCCGCACGGCTCGTCGGCGACCGAGCGGTTGAGCGCCGCCGCCACCCCGTGCCGCACCGACGTGCCGATCACGTGCCCGCCCGCCCGCGACGCGATGCGCTGCGTCAGCGCGTCCAGTCCCCCGCCCCACTCGTACGGCTCGGTGCGGACGTGGTCGTACAGGCCCAGTGCAGCGGCGCTCCCCAGCGTGACCGGATCCACCAGGTCGTACATGAACATCTCGACCGGATCGCCCGTCGTGCGCGCCGTGTCGGCCGGGACGGTATCGGGCGCGGTGGCCTGCGCGCGCAGGGCGGGCGCGGCGGCCAGCAGCAGGACGGCGAACAGCGGGGTGCAGATGCGGCGGATCATCCGATCATTCTCCGGGCGGGCCGGGGCCCGCGCGATGTCAGCGAACACGAGAAAAGACGATTCCGGCCGATGAGAAAGCTCGTCCGGAGGCGGAACGCAGTGCGTGCGACGAGGCAGGCGGATGGGACGGAAATCCTTCGATCGGCTACGGATGGGGCACGGCAGGGATCACGCGACGCCGATCCCGGATGAGGATCCCGGGAGGCGGCCGGAGGATCGGCCGGCCCCTGGGGATCAGGGGTCGGCGCCTCCGAACGTCGCCGCCTGGCGGGCCAGCATCGTGGGCCATCCCCCTCAGGCGAAGCCGCCGCCGCCGTACACACCCGTCACGAACGGATTCGTGCGCCGCTCGTGGCTCACCGTGGTGTCCGGCCCGTGCCCCGTGTGCAGCGTGGTCTCGTCCGGCAGCGTGAGCACCTGCTCGCGGATGGAGCGCATCAGCGTGGCGAAATCCCCGCCGAACAGGTCCGTGCGGCCGATGGAGCCGTTGAAGATCACGTCGCCCACCAGCGCCATCCCGTCGCCGACGAGGATCACGTGCCCCGGCGCGTGCCCCGGCGCAAAGCGGACCGCCAGCCCGCACTCCCCGAAGCGCACGGCCTCGCCGACCACGAGCTCGCCGTCCACGGGCGGGAGCGGCTCCAGCGACAGGCCGAATAGGGAGGCCTGCATGGGCGCCGCGCCGTACAGCGGCAGGTCCACGGGATGGAGCAGGATGGGCGCGCCCGTCTCGCGTTTGGCGAGGGGGATGCCCTCCACGTGGTCCACGTGTGCGTGCGTCAGCACGATCTGCCCGACGGTGATCCCCAGCTCCCGCGCGGTCTTCAGCGCCTCTTCCGCCGCGGCGCCAGGGTCCACCAGGATCCCTTCCCCCGTGCGCGTGCAGGAAACGAGGTACGTGTTCTCGCCGAAAACGCCGCCCGTGAAGGCGCGGACGGCGGCCTCGCCCCAGCCGGCCGCGGCATCAGCCACGGAGCGCCTCCAGCACCTCGTCCGCGCCGTGCGTCCCCGGCTGCGCGTAGGCGATGCGGCCGTCGCGGTCGATGAGGTACGTGGCGCGGCCCACCCCGCCGCCCTCGCGCAGCACGCCGTACGCCGAGGCGATCTCCGCGTTGCTGTCGATGATGAGCGGAAAGTCCAGCGTATACTTGTCGCGGAACTGCACGTGGCTGTCCATGCTCCCCGGGTTCACCCCGAAGCGCGCCACGCCGGCCTCCGCGTACCGGGCGCCCTCGTCGCGCGCCAGGCACATCTGCTTCGTGCAGCCGGGCGTATCGTCCTGCGGATAGAACATCATCAGCACGGCCTGCTTGCCCCGGAAATCCGGGAGGGCAATGCGCCCGCCGTCCGTCGTCTCCGCCTGGAACACCGGCGCTTCGCTCCCCACCGGCAGCAGTCCCTCGGCCATTCTCGCCCCCACGGTTCAGGTTGGTCCACGCGGCCCAAGATGGCACCCGCGCACGCGCCCGGCAACGAGGCGCGCACGCGTCCGCCGTCCCCCTTCACACGGCATCCATCGTGCACCGAACGCCGGGGTCCGCCTGCCCCGCCGGCAGCCGGGCCATCCCCCGCCCCGCCGCGACCCATGAGCACGCACGATTCCCTGATGGACGACGACACGGCCACCGCGTCGCCCCCGCTGCTGCTGGCGGAGTGGACGCGCTTCGTGGACGAGTGCGAAGCGGGATACGAGTACAACGTGATGGAGTACCACGCGGACCTGTCCGTGCGCGACCGCATCGAGGCGTGCCTGCGCTCCCCCGGCCGCACGGACGCGGCGTTCGCGGCCGCGGTGGAGGCGGTGGACGCGCGGTTTCGCGCCCTGCTGCAGCCGGGCGTGGAGGTGGGGCCGGAGGGGGACCCGTGGTGGCACCGGGGCGTGCTGCGCTACGCCGGCTACCCACTCTCCAACGGCTTCCGCGAGTGGTTCAGCGTGGAGGTGGAGGCGCGGGGATAGCGCGCGGGGTCCATCCGCCGCCCGTCGACATCCCTGTCGCGGTGTCATCGGTCCGCGTTGCATCCATGCACGTGACGAGGGGCGGCCCCCAGCCGGGAGCCGCCCCTCGTCGCGTCATCACTATCCGCCGCGCCCGCGCATCGTACGAGGCAGTGCGCGGTCCTCCGCGCCGTCTGCCGCCGTGCGCCTCACCCCGTGCGGCGTTCGCCGCCGGAGCGGCGCTCGTCGGCGCCGGGGGCATCCATCCCGTGCTTGATGGTGCGGCCCTCCACCAGGAACACCACGTCCTCGGCGATGTTGGTCGCCAGGTCCGCGATGCGCTCCAGGTTGCGGCTCACCAGGAAGAGCGACATCGACGCGCCGATGCGCCGCGGGTCCTCCATCATGTGCGTGAGCAGGATGCGAAAGAGCGAGTTGTGCAGCCCGTCCACCCGGTCGTCGCGGCGGCACACCTCGCGCGCGCCGACGGCATCCGCCTGGACGAAGGTGTCCAGCGCGTCCGACAGCATCTCCGTGGCCAGCCGCCCCATCTCTTCGATCTCGGGGAACTCCATGTAGACCGGCGACTCGGCCAGGTGCCCCACCGCCTCGGCGATGTTCACCGCGTGGTCGCCCACGCGCTCCAGGTCGTTGCTGATCTTCATGGCCATGGTGATCAGCCGGAGGTCGCGCGCCATGGGCTGCTGCAGGGCCAGCAGGTGGATGCACATGTCATCCACCACCACCTCCATGGCGTCCAGGTCGTTGTCCCGGCGGATCACGACCTGCGCGGCGTCTGCGTCGCGGGCGCGCAGGGCGGCCATGGCCTGCGCCACCAGCTCCTCCGCCAGCCCGGACATCTCCAGCAGCTGCGTCTTGAGGCGCGCCAGCTCCTCGTGAAAGTGCCGTACGCCCGGGCTCATCCGAACCTCCCCGTGATGTAGGCCTCCGTGCGGTCCTCGCGCGGATTGGTGAACAGCTCGTCCGTGCGCCCCATCTCCACCAGCGCGCCCATGTAGAAGAACGCCGTGAAGTCGCTCACCCGCGCCGCCTGCTGCATGTTGTGGGTCACGATCACGATGGTGTACTCGTCCTTGAGCTGGTAGATCAGCTCCTCGATCTTTTGCGTGGCGATGGGGTCCAGCGCGCTGGCCGGCTCGTCCATCAGCAGCACCTCGGGCTGCACCGCCAGCGCCCGGGCGATGCACAGGCGCTGCTGCTGCCCGCCGGAAAGCCCCAGCGCGCTGCGGTCCAGCCGGCCCGACACCTCGTCCCACAGCGCGGCCTGCTTCAGCGAGTGCTCCACCAGGTCGTCGAGCGCCCGGCGGCCCTTGGCCAGGCCGTTCACCCGCGCTCCGTACGCCACGTTCTCGTAGATGGACTTGGGGAACGGGTTGCTCTTCTGGAACACCATCCCCACCCGCTTGCGCAGCTGCACCACGTCCTGCCCCGGGCGGTACACGCTCTCGCCGATCAGGCGGATGTCGCCGTCGTGGCGAATGCCGGGGATCAGGTCGTTCATGCGGTTGATGGACCGCAGAAAGGTGCTCTTGCCGCACCCCGACGGCCCGATGAACGCCGTCACCCGCTTTTGCGGGATCTGCAGGGTGATGTCGTTGAGCGCCCGCGTTCCCCCGTACCAGAAGGAGAAGTCGTCGGCCTCGATGGCCAGCTGCGGGGGCGCCTGGGTGGCCGTCTGGGTCTGCTGCGGCATGGGCGCGGCATCCGGTTTGATGGGGGCGGCGGCCGGCGGCTGCGGCGCCTGCACGGAAATCTCTCGCATCAGCGGCTCCGGTAAGGGCTGCGGATCAGGAAGCGCGCGGTCAGGCTCATGGCCAGAACCAGGGCGATGAGCAGCAGCGACGCGGCCCACGCCTGCCGGTGCTGGTCTTCGTACGGGCTGATGGCGTACTGAAAGATCTGCACGGGGAGCGCGGCGATGGGCTCGTTGAGCGACGCCGACCAGAACGGGTTGCCGAACGCCGTAAAGAGCAGCGGCGCCGTCTCGCCCGCGATGCGCGCCAGGGCCACCAGCACGCCCGTCAAAATGCCGCTGCGCGCCGCGGGCAGCACCACGCCCAGCGTCGTCCGCCAGCGGGTGAACCCCAGCGCCAGGGCGCCCTCCTTCAATTCGCGGGGGACGAGGCGCACCATCTCTTCCGTGGTCCGCGTCACCATGGGCAGCAGCATGATGGCCAGCGCCACGCCGCCGGCGAAGGCCGAGAAGCCGCCGCGGGACACCACGACCCACGCCCACACGAAGATGCCGATGACGATGGACGGGATGCCGTTCATCACGTCGGTGATGAAGCGGATGGCGTTCGGCAGCCGCCCGCCCTCCGACTCCGCCAGGTAGATCCCCGCGCCGATGGCCACGGGGAGCCCCATGGCGCCGGCCAGCGCCACCAGGATGAACGTCCCCAGCACCCCGTTCCCCACCCCGCCGCCCGGGTCGCCCACGGGCGCCGGCACGTTGGTGAAGAACGACAGGTTGAGCGATCCCAGCCCCGCGCTCATCAGGTGGTAGAAGATGAGCAGCAGGGGGACGACCGTCACCGCCGCCGCCACGCCCGTGAGCGTGAGCATCACCAGGCTGGTGATGCGCCGGCGGCGGTCGCGGCCGGAGAGCGCGGGAAGGGGCGCGTGCTTCTGCGGGGCCGTCATGGGCCCGGTCGCCGTGGCGCTCATCGGCCCGCCCGCAGTCCCACGCGCCACACCAGGAAGCGCGCGACGGTGTTCACCAGGATGGTGATGCCGAACAGCAGCAGCCCGATGGCCATCAGGGCCGACAGGTGCAGGTCGTCCGACGCCTCCGCGAACTCGTTGGCCAGCACGCTCGCCATGGTGGCGCCCGGCGCAAAGAGCGAGGTGGAGATCTCCGCCCGGTTGCCGATCACCATGGTGATGGCCATCGTCTCGCCCAGCGCGCGGCCCAGCCCCAGGATGGTGGCGCCGATGATCCCCGGGAACGCGTAGGGAAGCACCACCTGCCACGTCATCTCCCACCGCGTGGCGCCCAGCGCCAGCGCGCCCTCGCGCTGCGTAACGGGCACGGCCGAAAGCACCTCGCGCGACACCGCGGAGATGAAGGGAACGATCATGATGGCCAGGACCACGCCGCCGGCCAGGATGCTGCTGCCGTACGCCGGCCCGCGGAACAGCCCCACGGAATCGCCGATGGAGTTGGCCAGCGGCGACTGCACCCAGGTGCGGAGAAAGGGGACGAGGACGAAGATCCCCCACAGGCCGTACACCACGCTGGGGATGGCCGCCAGCAGCTCCGTGCCGAACGCGATGGGGGCCGCCAGCCAGCGCGGCGCCAGCTCCGTGAGAAAGATGGCCAGGCCGATGGCGAGCGGCACGGCGATGAGCAGGGCCAGCAGCGACGATGCCACCGTGCCAAAGATGAAGGGGAGCGCCCCGAAGTGCCCGCCGACGGGGTCCCACTCCGTGCTCCCCACGAACGATCCGCCGAACTCCCGCAGCGCCGGCAGGGCCCCGCCGCCCACGCGAAAGACGATGAAGAAGAACAGCAGGGGGATGGACAGGCCAAACGCTCCCAGCGCGATGGCGTAGGTGCGGTCGGCCACGTTGCCCTGCGCGTAGCCCGGGAGCAGCCGGGACAGCAAGGGGCGGGGGGCTCCTGCGAGCGCGCCCGCCTGCTCAGGTACGGGTTGCATCCGTTCCGGTTCGTCTGCTTCTCAGGGTGGGCGCGTCTCGAAGCGAAGCGCGCTCACGGGTTACCGAACACCAACAGCTGGAACTGCAACTGCTTACGGCAGGGTGGGGCGTGTCCCTCCGCTGCGCTCCGGGCCGGGCTGCGCGCGCCGTAGGCAACGAAACAACCGTTGCCAACGGCGCCGAGCCCCCTCCGCATGCCGGCACGATACTGCTGTGCCGTCCTGCTCCGGGTTCTCGGCCCTGCGGGCGCGCATCCCTCACGCAACCGCGTCCGGTCCGCCGGGTCCGCGCGGGGCCCTCACCCCCCGGCCCCCTCTCCCGTACACCGGCCTGTCAGCACCCTCGGGTGCCTGCCCTGTACGGGAGAGGGGGAGAAGTCCGTGCAACCGGCCAGGGTTCCCCTGTAGAGCGAGACTCTCCGACTCGCCCTTCACCGACAGCCCGCCTCCGTGCTGGGGCTGGGGTGTATACCCTCTCCCACGCAGTTTGTGGGAGAGGGTGCGAGCCTGAGCGAGCGGGTGAGGGCCACCGCCGGCGCGCGGCGGAAGTCCTCCACCCGCTCCGCCTGCCTCCTCCCCCTTCCTCAGCTCGCCGCGCCGACCGCTTCGCGGCTCGGGCCGCAGGTCAGCTTGCCCATGTGCTGCAGCACGGGCTCGCGCACGGTCTCGGGGAGCGGCGCGTAGTGCATGGTGCGGGCGTAGTCGGCGCCCTGCGTGAGCGACCAGCGCACCAGCCCCGCCAGCGCCCGCGCCTTGCCGCAGTCTTCCATGTGCGGCGGCACCAGCAGGTACGTCCACGCGGCCACCGGGTACGTGGTGGCGCCCGGCAGGTTCACCAGCGACACGCGGAAGTCCGGGTGCTGCTGCAGCTGCGCGCCCAGGTTGGCCGCCGCCGCCGCCGTCGCTTCGACGGTGGGCTGCACGAACTGGCCGTCCGCGTTGCGCAGCGAGGCCGTGGGCAGGTTGCCCTCGCGGGCATACGCCAGCTCCACGTAGCCCACGGCGCCCGGCGTCTGCTTGACGGAGCCCGTAACGCCCTCGTTGCCCTTGCCGCCCAGCCCCACGGGCCAGTTCACGCTCTTGCCCACGCCCGGCGACTGCCGCCACTCGGGGCTCACGGACGCCAGGTACTCGGTAAAGATGTAGGTGGTGCCGCTGCCGTCCGTGCGGTGCACGGGGATCACGTCGGTCGCCGGCAGGTTCACGCCGGGGTTGAGCGCCGCGATGGCGGGATCGTTCCAGCGCTTGATGCGGCCGGCGAAGAGCGAGGCCAGCGTGGGTCCGTCCAGGCGCAGCGGCTGCTGCAGGCCGGGAAGGTTGTAGGCCACCGTCACGGCGCCCAGCACCATGGGCACGTGCAGCATCCCCGGCGCCTTGGCCAGCTCCTCCTCCGTCATGGGCGCGTCGCTCGCGCCGAAGTCCACCGTCTTTTCCGTGACCTGGCGAATTCCGCCGCCGGAGCCGATGGACTGGTAGTTCACGCGCACGGGGTTGGCCTTGCCGTACTCGGCGAACCACCGCTGGTAGATGGGATACGGGAACGTGGCCCCCGCGCCCAGCAGCGTCGTGGACGCGCCGCCGCCGCTCTCCGCCTTGTTGGCCATGTCGGCCGGAGAGGCGCCTCCGCCCCCCCCGTTGTCACCGCCGCCGCCGCATCCGGACAGCAGCAGGACGGCCAGCGCGGGTACCACACCCCCAAACAGTCGTGTCATCTTCGTCGTGTGTCGTTCAGGACAGGGAAAACAAGCCTGTAACGGCCCCGAACATATCCGAGCCTTGTAACGCGCCCGTAACAGTTGTAACATCACGCCGTAACCAGCCGGGGCGGCTCCCCGGGAGCCTGCCTCCGGCCGGTTGCGCGGCCCCCGGCCTGCCGGCCGGGACCGTTACAATTACAATGCGTTTGGAGGACGACGTGGGCCTGATTCCGCGTGACGAGAAGTTCTTTCCCATGTTCAACGACGTCGCCCGCATCCTGTGCCAGTGCGCGGACCTGGTGGCGCAGATCTTCGCGGAGCCGGCGCGGCTGGACGAGCTGGCCAAGCAGGTCAAGGACCTGGAGCACCAGGCGGACGAGATCACGCACAACGTGATCGTGCGCATCGACCGCAGCTTTGTAACGCCGCTGGACCGCGAGGACATCCACCTGCTCACCAGCCGGCTGGACGACGTGGTCGACCTGCTGGACGGGACGGTGCGCCGGGCGCAGATGTTCCACATCAAGGAGGCGCCCCCGCACGCGGCGGCGCTGGCGGACGTGCTCAAGCGGGCGGCCAACCTCATCGAGACGGCCGTGCGCAACATGAAGAAGCCCAAGAACATGCTGGACCACACCCGGGGCATGAAGGCGCTGGAGGAGGAGGGCGACGCCATCTACGCCAAGGCCGTGGGCGAACTGTTCGAGGGCACGCCGGACCCGCTGCACGTGCTCAAGTGGAAGGAGCTGTTCGACAAGCTGGAGGAGGCCATCGACCAGTGCGACGACGTGTCGAACGTGCTGGAAAGCATTGCCCTCAAGAACGGGTGATCCGCCAGTGATCACCTACGTCGTCCTGATCGTGGTCGTGGCCTTTGCGTTCGACTTCATCAACGGCTTTCACGACTCGGCCAACTCCATCGCCACCGTGGTGGGCACGCGGGTGCTGAGCCCCGTGGCCGCGGTGCTGTGGGCCGCGTTCTTCAACTTCGTCGCGCTCTTCACCGTGGGGACGGCCGTGGCCAAGGCCATCGGCTCGGGGATGATCGACCTGGAGATCGTCACCCCCACGGTCATCCTGGGCGGGCTGCTGGGCGCCATCATCTGGAACCTGATGACGTGGTTCTGGGGCCTTCCCAGCAGCTCGTCGCACGCGCTCATCGGCGGGTACGCGGGGTCGGCGGTGGCGGCGGCGGGGATGGGCGCCATCGAGTGGGGCACCAAGTGGGTGCAGACGATCAGCTTCATCGTGCTGTCGCCGCTGATCGGCATGTTCCTGGGGTTCAGCCTGATGGTGATCGTGATGTGGATCTTCCACCGCGTGCCGCGGGGCCGGGTGGACCGCCTCTTTCGCGTGGGCCAGCTGGCCAGCTCCGCGCTCTTCTCGCTGGCGCACGGGGCCAACGACGCGCAAAAGACGATGGGCATCATCGTGTCGCTGCTGGTGTCGGTGAACACGCTGTTCGCGCAGGAGACGGGGTGGCTGCACCGCTTCTACGTGCCCAACACGGACACCATCCCGTTCTGGATCGAGCTGTGCGCGTACTCGGCGCTGTCGCTGGGCACGCTGTTCGGCGGGTGGCGCATCGTGCACACCATGGGGTCGCGCATTACGCGGCTGCGCCCCGTGGGCGGTTTTTGCGCGGAGACGGGCGGCGCCATCAGCATCCTGCTGGCCACCAAGTTCGGCATTCCCGTG